>CAYXGO010000159.1:0-3828 GCA_964464575.1 uncultured Pseudomonas sp.
CGCCGATATCGATGCCGACATTTGGTGTCGCGATACCTATGCGGTGCCTGTGCCCAATCAAGGCTGGAACGCCTTGCAACTCGGTGACGAGGTGATTGTACGCAGCGGCGCGCATACCGGCTTCACCGTTGACTCTGCGCTGTTTGCCGAATTGGCGCTGGGCACCATTGGCGAGCAGACTACGGTGACTATTCAGTGTTACGGAGCAGTGCCAGCTGCCGAAGCTCTGGCGGTGCTAGACCCGCGTTTTGTCATCAGCCATGCCGATATTGAATTGCCGCTGAGCAGCGTGGGCGAGGCGCTGAGTGTGCGTAGTGGGCCGACTGCGCCAATTAATTTACGCCAAAACACTTACAAACCGACGAAAAAGCGTCGTGCGGGTGCGCGCATAAACTGGCGCCCGGCAGCGTTAGCGGCGGGTATTTTGCTGGCGATGGCGTACATCAGTGAAGTGATCGAGTACGTGCGCTTGGGGCAGCAGCAAAGTGCCATGCAACAAGCTATTGAAGACACCTACCGCGCGGCATTTCCCGATGAAACCCGAATTGTTAACGTGCGCAGTCAGTTACAGCAGCGCTTGGATAGTGTGGGCGGCAGTGTTGATGCCGATGCGCTAGCTATATTGAGTGCATTAGAACCAGGTTTTCGCGCATCGAGCGACATTAAAGTGGAGTTGCTGAGGTTTGATAGCGGGGTGCTACGCCTCACGGCACGAGCCAGTAATTTCAACAGCTTAGAACAGTTTCGTGCTGCGGCAATGGCATCTGGTGCGTTAGTGGTAGAGCAAGGCCCAGTCAATAATCAAAGCAGCGGCGTGACCGGCAGCTTTGTAATTCGCATGAATTAGTGGCGGAGAATGGAATTATGAGCTTAATCAATACCTTAAAAGCAGCCGTTGAGCCACGTTGGCAGGCTATGAATAGCCGCGAAAAACGCTTAGTCAGTAGCGCGTTTGGCGTATTGGCGGTGGTGGTGATCTATTACGGCCTGTGGACACCGTTGCAAAACGGTATCGCCCAGCGCCAAGCCGCCATCGACGCGCAGCAAAGCCTGTTGGACTGGACCCGCCAAGCCACCGGCAGCTATTTGGCGCGCGCCGAAACTGCTAAGGGGCAGGCACTTAGTGGCAGCGGTAGTGGCAGCATCACCCAGCGCATCACCGATTACGCCGGCCGCAACAACATCACCGTCACCCGCATGCAGCCGCAAAGCAACGGCCTGCTGGTGGTTATGGACGAAGTAGGCTTCAACGATTTGCTGACCATGTTGGATACCTTGCAGTCCAGCGGTGGCCTGCGGGTTGAGAGCCTCGATATCGCCGAAGGCCCGTCAGCGGGCGTGGTGCGAGTGCGCAAGCTGCAAGTCGCGGAACGCTAAGCTAAGGGGCAGGCAGTTATGAAGTTAAAGTGGTTTTTGTGGCTCATTCCGGTGTATGTGCTGGCGTTTTTCGCGCTGGCTCCGGCGAGTCTCATAAGTTGGGGCGTCAGTCATTTCGGCGGCGTTAATGCGCCCAAGTTGCTGCAGATGGAAGGGCGCTTGTGGCATGGTCGCATCGGTGTGTTGCAGGTGGTGACCAATTTTGGCACACAGTTAGAGCTGCAGCAGATCGATTACCAAATCAACCCGTGGGCGCTGCTCACCGGGCGCTTAGATATGCAGTTTTCGATTGCGCAATTGCCCAGTAATCTGCTGGATGGCGGTATGGCGATAGAAGCGCGCAGTGGTGGTATCGATAACCTGCGCGGGGTGTTGCAGGGCGACGTTGGGCGCGCGATTGTCGAGCTTAATTTACCGGTGCCGGTGCCGGTTCAGGGGCAATTTCGCCTTGAGCTTGAGCAATATGCGTACAACGATTTCAGCAAACGCTACTGGTGTGATGCGTTGGCGGCAACGCTCTATGTAAGTCAAGCACAGGTGCTATTGAATAGCGTGTGGAGCCAGTTGGGCGACTATAATTTGCCGCTCAGTTGCAACCCGCGCAACGGCATCGCCTTTAGCATGGACGGGCAGAATGTCATGGGGCTGGCGCTGAACGGTAACGTGGATGGCATGCCGCCGCAGGTCAGCTTTGATGGCTACTTGCAACCAACCCTCGAGGCGCCGCGCAGCATCACCGACTTGCTGCAATTTATTGGCCAGCCCGACGCCAACGGCCGCTACCAGATCCGCTGGTAAAACTGCTAAGGGGCAGGCACTTAAGCTTTCGGAACTGCTAAGGGGCAGGCACTTAAGCTTAAGTGCCTGCCCCTTAGCGTTAAGTGCCTGCCCCTTAGCTCTTGATGCGGAACCAGAGGGCGTACAAAGCGGGTACGAACAGCAGGGTAATGGCGGTGCCGACACCGACGCCGCCAATCAGTACATAGGCCAGCGGGCCCCAGAAGCTATCTTGGGTGAGCGGCACAAAGGCCAGCATTGCCGCTAAAGCGGTCAGAATGACCGGCCGAGCACGTTGCTCTGCCGCTTCAACCACCGCATCAAAAGCCGCCATGCCGGCGTCAAAGTTATCCGCCACCTGCTGGGTCAAAATCAGCGTATTGCGCATCAAGATACCGGCCAGCCCGGTCAAACCGAGCAGTGCGACAAAGCCAAACGGCTGGGCAAAAATTAGCAGCGCTAACACCGCGCCAATCAGCCCAAGCGGCGCCGTGGCGAACACCATAAAGGTGCCGCTGAAACTGCGCATTTGCAGCATGATGAAAATCAGCATCAACGCCACCATCACCGGTTGCAGCTTCTGTAACGAACCTTCGCCTTTGCTCGACTGCTCCACCGAACCGCCCACTTGTAGCGAATAACCTACGGGTAAATCCGTCGGCATTTGCGCCAACAATTCGGCGGTCACGGTATTGGGTTGGGCGCCGCGAATATCGGCCAACACGTTGACATAATTCTCGCGGTTATAGCGCCGTATGACCGGCTCTTCAAAGGTTACTTGCAGGCTACCCACTTGTTTTAACGGTACTTTTTCGCCGCTGGCATTGAGCAATTCTAAGTTAGCAAACTGCTGCGGGTCGAGCGCCTGCTCGCCACTGCGTGAACGCACCATAATGCTGACGTTACGGCGGTCCTCGTAAAGCTGACTTATCGGTGCGCCTTCTAAGAGCAATTGTAATTGCTGTGCCACGGCAGCTGGTGTCAGGCCCTGTAGCATAAGCGCCGACGGGTCTAACTGCAGCTGCAGCACCGGTGTACGCTCATCCCATTCCAAATGGCTATTATGAGTATTAGGGTGGGCCGACATGATTTGTCGCACTTGATGGCCAATCACGCGCAGTTGGTCTGGGTCGGGACCAAGCACGCGGAAAGTAATCGGCCAATTCACCGGCGGACCATACAAAAGACGATATACGCGTATACGTGCTTGCGAAAATTTACCGCTGTCGGTCAGCTGCTGAAGCGTTTGCATCAGTTCATCGCGACTGTTTTGGTCGCTCATCACCGCAACAATCTTGGCAAAGGCTGGATCGTACGGCTCGGGGGCCGCGCTGATAAAGAAGCGCGGCGGGCCACCGCCCACATAACTGGCCAGCGATTCGACATTAGACTGCGCGTTAATCACGGTTTCGAGTTCGCGCACCACCTTGTCGGTCTCGCTGATGGCGGTACCCTGCGGCATATACACACTGACAATCACTTCGGTGCGGTCGGAGCTGGGGAAAAACTGCTTCTGCACCAGCGTGGCCATAGCCACAATGCTCAGCACTAGCAGCAATACCGTGCCGCCGACGACTTTTTTGCGGTGTTGCACGCACCAGCTGACGGCGCTGCGTAGGCGGGGGTAGTTCGTAGCGGCGGTGTGTGTCGCGCTGGGGGCGGCAGGCGCGGGTA
>CAYXGO010000160.1:0-3817 GCA_964464575.1 uncultured Pseudomonas sp.
CTGAACCTGGGCCCGAAGTCACCCGCGCGCCAATGATTTCTAGCGTATCGTTAGTATCGGGGTCGCTATCATTCGCCAGCACTGTCAACACATAGCTACCCTGCGCATTTTGCGTGAACGCAAAAGTATCATTCAGCGCCACCGGTGGCCGGTTCGACACCTCAACGTTAATGCTAAAGGCCGGCAGTTCAGCGCTCAACTCACCATCGCTGACACCCACCACAATACCAATATACTCGCCGGCTTGGGCATCGCTTGGAGTGCCCTGCAACAAGCCCGAGAAGCTGTTTAAGGTCAGCCACTCAGGTAAGTTCTCAGCATAAAAAGTCAGCTGGTCATCGCTATCAATATCATTGGCTTGAACGATATAGCTATAGGCTACGCGGGTCATGGCGGTAGTTGGCGGCTCACCAGTGATCACCGGCGCATCGTTCACATTGACTACCTGAATAGCAAACTGCGGCAGCGCCGTGCTCAGCTCGCCATCGCTGACGCTGATGACAATAGCGCTGTAATCACCCACATCGGCGTTACGCGGCGTACCGCTTAAGCGGCCGTTGCTCGGGTCAAAGCTGGCCCAGCTCGGCTTGTTGCTAATGCTAAAGCTTAATTGTGCACCAACATCGATATCGGCGGCTTGCGGCGTGAAGCTGTAAAGCGCATCTTGCAATACGCTCGTAGCAGGCGTGCCGCTAATGGTTGGCGCATCGTTGACGTTTACTACGGTCAAATTAAAAGCCGCTAACGTACTGCTGTACTGGCCATCTGACACGCTAATGGTAATCGCGGTGTATTCACCCACATCAGCGTTACCCGGCGTGCCGGTTAGGCTTCCGCTGCTGGTATCAAAGGCGGCCCAGCTCGGCTTGTTGGTGATGCTAAAGGTCAGCTGCGGCTGCGGATCAGGGTCAGTGACCGTCGGCGTGAAGCTGTAGGCTTGGTCCTGCAGCACGGTCAGACGTGGTGTGCCGCTAATAACCGGTTCGCTATTGAAGCGGAACACAAACAGCTCGTCACCATAAGTCAGTGACCGCCCAGTCATATACAGCCGGTCATTCAGCACGCTGACAAAACGTAAAGCCGAGCTGTTTGAACCTGCTTCTAATTCGGCCAATAAAGTCACAGTGGCATTAGCGATATCAATTTCCACCAACTCACCAAAACCAAATTCCACACTCGAGGCGGTTGCCAGCAAACGCCCTTCAAGCACCTGCAAATCAAAACCGTGCGATGGGCTGGTGTAGGTATCCGGCAGCTTCGCCATACGGCTACTGCCATCGGTGAGGTCGATAATCTGATAGCCGGCTTGCTGTCCAGCAAGAAACACCAGGTAGTTACCCACCTGCTCAATATCATAAACAAAATTAGCGGTATCAAACTGATGCACCACGGTGCCGTTACTATCTACACCAATCAACTTGAAGCCGCCATTGTAGATAGCAACCCACAACAAATCACCGCGGCCACCCAAAGGAGCAGCAAAATCGCCACTTGCTGAGCTCAGGCTGAAACTGCCCGCGGTGAACCGCGTGGCGGTGCCATCATCAGCCCAACGCATCATGTTGGTATCGTAGCCGCCATCACCAACCACGGCGTAATTAGCGCCCTGGAAATAGAAGTTCGGGTACACGTCGTTGTCTAAGTAAGACCAAATGGTGTCGCCGGTGGTGGTATCGGCAATGCTGACTAATTCACCGGCGGCGTTGATCTCGTAAAATTGGGGGACATTACCACCGGTAAAGAAGCGCACCACGGCACGGTTACCAAACTGATAAAGGTTGTCTGGCTGCGGCAAACTGCCGCGGTCAATCTGCTTGAGGCCGTCAGCTTCAGTGTAGTAATAGAGCTGCAACACCGACTGCTCATCGCGGGCGCGGAAGGCCACCCCGGCGCTGGTCACCACAGTATTCAACACCGTGCCACTGACTAGCTCACTACTAAAATCAGTCAAGGTGGTCAGGGTATGGTCGGGCGAGGTTAAGCTAAACACTTCGCGCCGAAAACGCCGTTCGTTGCCATTGAAATAGAAGGTGTTACCCACCACACCAATACCGCGCGGGTCACCAAAGCCAGCCTCTTGGGCGAATTCTTCCACTAATTCATAACCATCGGCGGTAACCCGGAACAGCTCCTTACCGTGCACATCGGAATCGGCAATAAACCATACCTCATTGCCCACCGCCGTCCAGCGCTCTGGGTTACTGTTGCCGCTACTGCGCACATCACCAATAAAAGTAGACGTCATGGTTTGCGTATCAACGCGATAGGGTTCATAGCCGAGTTGCGGATCCTGGCTATTCACATAGAGTTGGTCGCCAATCAGGCTAAAGTTTTGTACACCGCCGTAGCCATTGCTATCAGGCGATACTGCGTGGCTGGTATAGCTCAGATCAGCTGCGTTCAATTTGTACATGTAGTTATTATTGTTATCTGGCGCGTAACCGTCGAAGTAGAAGAAGCCGTCCAAACCGGCCGCTTTACCGCGTGACTGCACGGTGCCGCGATCAGTGCGAATATCCACATAGGCAATCGTGTTGTTGGTCAAATCAACAACAAAGGGTTCTTGGCCAATATTATTGGGGCCTTCAGCGACAAAAAATAAGTAGCCAGGAGTGCTGGCAAGGCCCTGCGGCCAAGCAAATTGATTGGGATCAAAGCCATCTGCGGTTAACACCACAGGTTCAAAGCTACTAGTGGTTGCGTCAAAACGATGCAGACGACTGCCACCGACGGCACTATCGATGAGCACGTAAACTACGCCATCCACCAGAACATAATCTCTGATTGGCAAGCTGGCCGCTTCATCTAAGCGCAACATGGTATCGGTGCTCGGGTCGTAGCGATGCACCTTGTAGCCATCACCGACATAGGCTTGAAAGTAAACATAACCATTGTCGGCGCGGATGCGCGATGGGCTGCTGCCTTGATAGTCACCCGCACGCAAATCACGAACGATACTGAATTCATTGTTAGCGATATCGTAACGGTACAGCTCGCCGCCCTCTAGCCCAACGAAAGCATGAAAATACAACACCCCATCTACATGCACCATTTCTCGTATTTGCCGGCTGCCATTGGCTGGCGAGATATCTTTCAGCAAGGTCAGCGTTGACGTGGTGGTGTCATACACATACAAATCGGAGCCGTTGGCGCGGCTGCTGCCGTACATCGCTAAGTAAACCTTATCACCCACCGCAACATACGACTCGATATCAGGCGAGGTGCTCAAATTCGGCACGGTGTTGATATCAGCGGTCAGTTGCACCGTTTGCGCGCGACTGGGGGTTACGGCCAATAAACTTACGCCAACGATGAACAGTGCATTAGTGACAATGCCTTTAAGCGAGAAACCATGAGTCGACATGGGGGTGCTCCGTGTGCTGCTGAATTGTTTTTGTTATAGGAGTAGCGGCTATAGCAAAAGAAATAAAAATTTGGTTAAAAACTTAGCAGAGAAGTCCCACTTTGCAAAGACAAAGTAAAGAAAAATGCTAAGGGGCAGGCACTTAAGGCTAAGGGGCAGGCACTTAAGCTTTTTAATGCTTAAGTGCCTGCCCCTTAGAAGTTTTCCTTAAGTGCCTGCCCCTTAGGGGGTATGGGTTGGGGGCGGGCTTAAGTGCCTGCCCCTTAGCCGTTACCTTAGGCGTTGCCGTAGCTGTGGGTGCGGCGGCGGAAGGCGAGTAGTAAGCCGCCGAGGGTGATGAACCACCAGAATGAGCCAGTGGCTGGGCGTACTTCGATGACTTCAACCGGCTGGCGAACCTGCACCGATAACGTGCCAGTAGCCGAGCCACCACGGCCGTCGTTGACGCTGTAC
>CAYXGO010000161.1:0-3798 GCA_964464575.1 uncultured Pseudomonas sp.
TGCTATCGGTGGTGGAGCCGGCATTAAGTACCGCTAAACAGCAGTTACGAAACAGCCGATATAAATCTTCGTCGCTACTTTGTTGTAGCCGTTCAATTTCGAGTTGTGACATCAAGCTCATGCTGCCACGGGGGGATATAGTTATATTCATCCTTGGTCCTTTCAGTACTATTGTCGCACCAGCCGAATAGTCGCTGGTGGCTGTTCAAAATTTGTGCGGAAGGGGTTGATATCCAACCCACCACGCCGAGTATAGCGAGCATAAACGGTTAATTGCTGCGGCTTAAATTGCTGCAAATCCATAAAAATCCGCTCGACGCACTGTTCATGAAATTCATTATGATGTCGAAATGCCACGATGTAACGCAGTAGTGCAGCTCTGTCCAGCTGCTGACCACGGTAGCGAATCACCACTGAGCCCCAATCGGGTTGGTTGGTGATCAAGCAATTTGATTTCAATAAATGACTATGCAGCGTTTCAGTCACCAGCGTATCGCTGCTAACCGCCAGTAAGCGCGGATCATAATCGTAGCTATCGATGCGGATGGCTTGCTCATCAATACAGTCACCGGGTAAGTCGCCAATCGCTAGCTGTGTGGCTTCTCTTAGAGTCATTAACCGAACCGTCACAGGAGCACCAGCGCAATCACTCAAGTCGTGTTCAAGTTGCGTTGCGACCGCTTGCCATGAGTGCCAGCGGCTATCGTTGAAACTATTGAGATACAGTTTAAACGACTTCGATTCAATCAAGTTTACGCTACTACAGGGTACGCTAAACTCTGCCACCGCCACTTGGGGCAAGCCATGCTGGTTTAGCCACGACAATTCATATCCGGTCCACACATCCACGCCGGTAAAAGGTAGCGGTTGCTGCTCAGGAATGCCAATCGGGCTGCGATTGAGCTGACGGGGCACCGCTTGCAGCAAGGTTGCGTCAAACTGCGTGGGATACTGGGTTGGTTGGCCTAAATTTAGGTGGCCTAATGGTTGTTTCATTAAATCGTTTTACCTTGGTGTCGTTGTTGTACCGCGCGCGGGCTGCGCTTGCTACACTAACGGCTAACCTATTGATAGTGACATTCATTGTGTTGCGTCAGCATTGTAGCGCTCAGGCTGCTGTGATGCTAGCGTGAAAGCAATTTTGCAATAAGGATTACGGCATGATGTTGAGTACCGCCTTTGACCAGTTGATCAACCGCTATGTTGATTTTTATCAACAGCATGGCGCTGATTTATTGGTAGAAATGAACTCTGAGTGGCAAGCGCCAATTTATCAGCGCGTTGATGAGGGGAGTGACTATTGTCACTGGCAACCACAAATTCAGCAGCAGCCAGGCAGTTTTAACGATCTTGCTGCGGCATTAGAGCAGCCGTTACACGATAGTGTTGCTGAGTTATATAGCCGCTGGTATGCCGCCGATTTAGCCGTTGTGTGGCAACAGCAGCCATTATGGTTACTGCAAGTGCACGGGCCAGAGGACTATGAACGTATGCAAGCCAACTTGGCTGGTCATGTGTTAATGAAGCGCCGGTTACGTCAGCCTATTACGTTATTTATTGGCATTGCTGAAGAAAGCGATGACTTATTGATTACTGTCGATAATGAATCGGGAGCGGTTGGGTTGGAATATGTAGGGAAACCACAACACCAACTATTAGCGCCAAATCTGACCGAATTTTTAGCAAATTTAAGCCCGCGCTTGGTAGAAAATTAAGCCAGAATGGCGTAGCTTGTGAGCATCAACATGAACGACAACGAGGCCGGTTATGGCGGAAAATTCCGTTGCTGAGAGCACCACCGATATCATTGCCAAAGGTGAATTACGCTATTTGGTTGCTGAAGAATTGAAGCTGGCAGCATCATTGCTGTACCAAGCCTATTATGATGACCCACTGCTGATGGACTTATTCCAAGCGCACAAGCCCGATTACGAAAAGCGCCTGCGCGCCACCGTGCGTGAGGAGCTAGCGGCGTTTTGGGAAGCGCAACAGCCAATGATTGGTGTCTTCGATGGCGATAGCTTGGTGGGTGTGGCCTGCTTAACGCGGCCGGGCAAAAGCTTCGGCCCTGGTCGCTACTGGCATTGGCGGCTAAAAATGTTGCTTACTGCAGGCTATGTCAGCACCATGCAGTTAGTTGATAAAGAACTGTTGATACAACAAGCTATGCAGCAGAGTCTGGGCGAGCAGTTGGCCGATAACGACTATCATATGTTGGCTTTTTTGGCGGTGCACCCGCGCTATCAACAAAATGGTTGGGGCGATTTACTGGTGCGTGCCGCTAGCCAGGCCTTAGCCGATGACCAACAATCGGCCGGTATTGCGGTGTATGTGACCATTGATAATCATCTCAAGCTATTCTTTCAGCATGGTTATCAGGTAGTGCAGGAATTGACTGTTGGTGAGGTCGGTGGGCGGCTGTTATTTTGCCCCCGCCAAGCTGCGCAGCAGTCACAGTATGAGGAAAGCGCTGATGCAATTTAAGTCGTTTAAAGAATTTTATCCGTATTATCTCGCTGAGCACAGTGACCCGCGCTGTCGCGCTATGCATTACATCGGGAGTACCTTAGTACTGGCGCTGATTGCCTATGTTTTGGTAACCGCTCAGTGGTTGTATTTGTGGTTGGTGCCGGTGATTGGCTATGGCTTCGCCTGGCTCGGTCACTTTGGCTTTGAACATAACAAGCCAGCCACGTTTAAATATCCGGCCTATTCGCTGCTCGGCGATTGGGTTATGTATGGCCAGTTTTTAAAACGCCGTATTTTAGGTCGGTAGCCGATAGGGGGGTGTAATGACATCCTCTAAGCGTAAATTCAGTAAGGTTATGGTGCCTTCGTAGCGGCTTTCACCGTCGCTACTGAAGGCAAAACTGTAATGACTCAGCCAACCAATGTGGCGACCGCGTTTGGCCGGTCGGCCATGACTCCAGGCGATATCTAGAAACTGCAAATCATGTTGTTGACAATAGCGCTCGGCGTAGCGTTTGGCTTGCTCTGCCTGACGCCGTCCCTGCCAAAATAACCAAGCACAAAAACTTATGCTGATGAGTATCAGTGCATCGGCTAATTGCATGATGTCGCTCCGTTGAGTCGTTGCCATAACTGCCGTAATGGGCTGGGGTTGTCGTTGCGTCGCAACAACGCCAACAGATGCGGCCGTAGAGCCGGTAAACGAACCAGTTGCTGCAATAACGGCAGTTGTAATGACTGTTCACCCGCGGCTAAGTGCTGCAAGTATTGCGGCAACAGGTTGGCTGAGTTGCTGCCATTGGGAACCAGTGCTGGCCATAAATGCATGGCCATCAACACCAACATGTCAGTGGCTATGGCCGCATCAAAAGGTTGCTCGAGCCGCTGCTGCAGGGCTTGTCGCACTGGGTCATGATCAGCACGACTGGTCAGCATTCGCCACACCAACAACTGACGTTCAGCGGGTAATTGTGGCAACCATGCCAGCATCGGCTCAACCACAGTCAGAGGCAAGGGCGGATGCTCCAGCGCTTGCGCGAGTGCTTGCAGAAACGGCAATGGAAAATTAGGCAGTTGCTGCAGCAGAGTTTGTTGCAGGCTTTCGAGTTGTGGCAAGCGTGCGGCGACATCATGGATCCCTTGCACGCCGAGTTGTTGCCATGATTGCTGCTGCGGGTCGCGCAGATAACTCTCGACCGCTTCAAAGTGTAATGATGGTGGTTGTCCAAAACGTACCCGTAATTGCGCATGCAGTGCCGCTTGCGCAATAGTACTGGGAGTAAACAAATAGGGACTTTGTTGCAACTGTTGCTGCTGTTGCTCGCTCAG
>CAYXGO010000162.1:0-3778 GCA_964464575.1 uncultured Pseudomonas sp.
ATGACACTCGCTGAATTATTCGCCCGCGCTAGCGCACTTGCTGGTCAGCGTTTTGCTGATGTAGCCGCGGCGCAAGGCATGAAGGTACCGGCTGACCTGCGCCGCAATAAAGGCTGGGTGGGGCAACTGCTGGAAGCCGCGCTGGGCGCTGAAGCGGGCTCACAACAGCTGCAAGATTTCCCGGCTTTAGGCGTTGAGCTGAAAACCATTCCACTTGACGCCCGCGGTGAGCCGTTAGAAACCACCTTCGTGTGCACCGCGCCACTGACCGATATCGCCAAACTGAGCTGGCAACATAGCAACGTTCGCAACAAGCTACAGTTGGTGCTGTGGGTACCGATTGATGGTCGCCGCGAGATCCCCTTGGCTGAGCGCACCATTGGTACGGCCTTCTTTTGGCAGCCCAATGCAGACGAAGAAGCCCAGCTCAAAGCCGATTGGCAGGAGCACATGGACCGCATTGCCCTGGGTGAGGTGGAAGACATTCAAGCGCAACAAGGTGAAGTGCTGCAGTTGCGCCCCAAAGCTGCCAACAGCCGCGTGTTGACGCCTGCTATTGGTCGCCACGGGCAGCTGATTCAAACCTTGCCGCGCGGCTTTTATCTGCGCAAAGAGTTTACTCGCGCACTGCTACAGCGAGTGTTTGCCGGCGCTGACGCTGAATAACTAGCCATTGCCGCTGCGCAGCGTTATTCTAGCCACTGATTGTCATCAACCGGACTACCGCATGCAAACGCTAGGCTGGCGCGAATGGGGCGCCCTTCCAGAGCTGGCTATTCCAGCACTGAAAATGAAAGTAGACACCGGCGCGAAAACCTCGTGCCTGCACGCCTTTCGGCTCGAGCCCTTCGACAAAGAGGGCGAAGCTTGGCTGCGTATTTGGCTGCACCCTGAACAACATAGTGACCGCGAGCATGTCTGCGAGGCGAAAATTTTCGACCAGCGTGAAGTAACCGACTCGGGTGGTCACACAGAACTACGCTATGTGATCAAAAGTCGGCTACAATTAGGCAACTTTGATCGTGCTATCGAGTTAACCCTCACCAATCGAGATACCATGAAATTTCGCATGTTATTGGGCCGCCAAGCAATGCGCGGTCAGTTTATTGTGAACCCGAATGCTTCCTATTTATTGGGTCAACCAGGAGCGACCGTATGAGAATTGCGATACTGTCACGTAACGCCAAACTATATTCCACGCGGCGCTTAGTAGAAGCCGCCGAAGCGCGCGGTCACACCGTGGATGTGATTGACCCGTTACGTTGCTATATGAACATTAATGCGCGCGAGTCATCCATTCACATGAAAGGCAAAGATTTGCCGTACTACGATGCCGTGATCCCGCGTATTGGTGCCTCGATCACTTTCTTCGGTACCGCGGTACTGCGGCAGTTTGAGATGATTGGCAGTTATCCAGTCAACGAATCGGTCGCCATTTCACGTAGCCGCGATAAATTGCGCTCGCTGCAGTTGCTAAGCCGCAAAAACATTGGTTTGCCAACCACCGGCTTTGCCAGCCAGCCACAAGATATTCCCGATTTGATTGACATGGTCGGCGGTGCGCCGCTGGTGATCAAATTGCTTGAAGGTACCCAAGGTATCGGCGTAGTGCTGGCCGAAACACGGCAAGCGGCGGAGTCGGTGATTGAAGCCTTTATGGGGCTGGAATCGCACATTATGGTACAGGAATACATCAAAGAAGCCGGCGGTGCAGACATCCGCTGTTTCGTGATTGGCGATAAAGTGATTGCCGCCATGAAGCGCCAAGCCAAAGCCGGTGAATTCCGTTCTAATTTACACCGTGGTGGTACCGCAAGCCTAGTGAAGTTGACCGCCGCTGAGCGCGCTACAGCGGTAAAAGCCGCCAAAACCATGGGCTTGAACGTAGCCGGGGTAGATATTCTGCGCTCTAACCATGGCCCCTTGGTGATGGAAGTAAACAGTTCGCCAGGCCTTGAAGGCATTGAGGGCGCGACCGGTAAAGATGTCGCCAGCGAAATCATTGCCTTTATTGAAAAAAATGCCAAACATCAGCGTACCCGCACCAAGGGGCGCGGCTAATTGGTTATGAAAAAACATAGTTTTTATCAGTTGGGCGGGCGCAAAATTGCGCCCGGCTCGCGTCATAGCGTCAAGATCCCTGCGGCGCGACTGTACAACGATACCCCCATGGATTTACACGCTGAAGTGCTGCATGGGGTAAAGCCCGGGCCAACGCTACTGGTGTGCGCCGCGATTCACGGCGATGAACTCAACGGCGTGGAAGTGTGCCGGCGGCTGATGAGCGAAGTCGATCCACTGAAGCTCAGTGGTACGGTAATTATTGTACCGGTGGTGAACGTGTTTGGTTTTATTCAGCAATCACGCTATTTGCCCGACCGCCGCGACTTAAATCGCTGCTTTCCCGGCTCTGAACGCGGCGCGCTGGGTTCGCGCTTGGCCTGGTTGTTCAATGAAACGCTGGTGCAAAATGCCACCCATATTATTGACTTGCATACTGGTGCCATTCACCGTGACAACTTGCCACAGGTGCGAGTCGACACCACTAATGCTGATGCGCTGGCCATGGCCGAAGCTTTTGGCTCGCCGGTTATTTTGCACTCGAAAGAACGCGATGGCTCGTTACGCGGGCTGGCCTCGGAGCTGGGTATTCCGCTGATTCTGTATGAAGCCGGAGAAGCGTTGCGATTTGACTATACCGCCATCAAGGCTGGGGTTATTGGCGTATTAAATGTCATGAAAGCGCTGAAAATGCTCAAAGGCCGGCGCTCACGCAAAAATGTGAAATCGGTGGTTGCCAAGCGCAGCGCCTGGATCCGTAACGAGTTTGATGGTTTGGTGATCCCTAAAATTGAGCTTGGCAATACCATCAGCAAAGGCCAAATTATTGCCCATATCGTTAACCCCCATGGCGAAGAATTGCACCCGATTAAAAGTCCGCTCAACGGCATTGTCATTGGTATTAGCAAGATCCCCGTGGCCAACGAGGGCGAGGCGCTGTTTAACGTGGCGCAATTTGATGACGATATTATTGTGGAAGCGTCCGAAACCATTGACGTATTCGCCGAAAATTATGACCGGAAACCCATTTAAGCTATGAGCCATTTGTCACCGCCTTCACAACTGATTATTCGCCAAGCCGAGCGCTTACAGCAGCGCCAGTGGCTGCTGGTCAATGCACCCGACGCAGCGGTAGCCGCCGAGCTCGACATTGCCGCGTTGTGGCATTTACATGCCGGTGCCGCGCAGCAATGGCACGCCCATAGTGCGGCGCAGCATTTCGGCGCCACTAGACCGACTGAGCTCAACGGAGCCAATGCAGCACTGCTGTGGTTACCGAAAGAAAAGCCGCTGGCTGATTATCTCCTGCATGCCATTGCCAGCAGCTTAGCACTGGGTAGTGAGGTGTGGTTGGTGGGTGAAAACCGCGGTGGCATTAAGAGTATTGATAAGCTGCTGGGGGATTATTACGCGGCCACGCAAAAAGTCGCCATTGGCAACCATTCGCTGTTGCTCAGCACTAGCATTCAGGCGCCAGCCCCAGCCTTTGCGATGAGCGCTTATTTGCTTGAGCAACAACTGCCGCAGCCCGGCTTTGCCGAGCCATTGCGCTTGCACAGTTTGCCAGGGGTATTTGCCTATCCCAGCATTGACGATGGCAGCGCCATGTTGTTGCAGCATTTACCGCACTGGAAGCATGGCAGCGTGCTAGATTTTGCCTGCGGCCATGGCGTACTTGGTGCGTGGCTGAACCGCGCCAGCCCAGCGCTGAAAGTCA
>CAYXGO010000163.1:0-3755 GCA_964464575.1 uncultured Pseudomonas sp.
TCACCACACTACCGGCCTCAAGATAGGCGCGTAAATCACGCGGAAACGCCGCGCCAAAGCCGAACGCCACCGCTTCGCCGCCAGCGAAGACATAGCGCCGCGCATCTTCTTGCACCGCCACATCAAAAGTACGGCTGCTAATAGCGCCTAATTGCTGCACGCTGCTGACCATTTCCAGTAACTCATCGCCACGGCGCAGGTAGGACATCCACGGCGCTTGCGGCGCCCGATCAAACACCACCATGGGCTGTAACTCCGCGGTTACCGTGCTGATTTCTGGTAAGTCAGCAGGCAAAATCTCGGCATCGCCATAACTCAAGCCAGCGCCAATTGGCAGTAACTCGGTTTGGTCCGGCATAGCCGGCCAAGCGAACGGCAAGCGCCCAGTGACATCATATTGCACCGCACCGTCAGCATCACGCAGCAGCACATCCGCCACCCCCGCGCCCTCGCTACCCGGCAACCACACCGCCATAAAGGCATCAGCGGCGTTGAGCTCAGCATTCACCCACATGGGACGGCCGCTGATAAACAGCGCAACCACCGGAATGCCATCAGCCTGCAAGCGCTGCAATAAGGCCAAATCAGTTTTATTACCACGCTGATACTCTAAATTATCGATATCACCGTTACCCTCGGCATACGGCTGCTCGCCAAACACCACCACCGCAACATCCGGCTTCTCGCTGTAGCTGCCATCGACCGACAGCTCAGCCGAACCACCAGCAGCTTTTACCTGCTCAGCAATACCTTGGTAAATCGACGTGCCACCGGGGAAATCCGCATTGGTGTTGCCAGTACCCTGCCAGCTGATAGTCCAGCCACCGGCCTGTTGACCGATATTGTCAGCACCACCGCCAGCTACCAAAATACGTTGCTGCGGCGCCAACGGCAGCAACTGCCCTTGGTTCTTCAGCAGCACCAGCGATTGCCGCACCGCGTCACGGGCAACAGCACGATGCTCCGCCGCGCCAATCAACTCAGTACGACCAGCCAGTGGCCGCGCCGCCGGGTTAGCTTTCACCACCTGCGTGCCACCTTCATACGGCATCAGCCCAGCACGCATCTTCACCCGCAAAATGCGCCGCACCGCGTCATCAACCCGCGCTTCGGCAATCACGCCTTCACGTACCTGACGCACCAAATTATCAAACAACGGCCGCCACACATCGGTCGGCACCATGTACACATCTAAACCAGCATTGGCCGCCTGTGGGCAATCGTGGTTGCTACAGCCAGGGATCTGACCATGACCATTCCAGTCGCCCACCACAAAGCCATCGAAGCCCATTTGCTCTTTCAGCACCTCAGTAAGTAAGTACTGACTGCCGTGAATTTTCTCGCCGTTCCAGCTATTAAAACTAGCCATCACCGTTTGCGCACCGGCGCTCAAGCCACCCACGTAGCCCTGCCCATGCACCTCAAATAGCTCTTGCTCGCTGACCACCGTATTGCCTTGATCAACACCATCGGTGGTGCCGCCGTCGCCAATAAAGTGCTTCACCGTGCTAATCACCCGCTGCTCACCCAAGAAATCAGCATCAGCTGCGCCCTGCAAGCCACGCACAATAGCGGCGGAATAATCGCGCACTATGGCAGGATCTTGCGCATAGCTCTCATAACTGCGGCCCCAGCGAGTATTTTTAGCCACCGCAACAGTCGGCGCAAATACCCAGTCAATGCCAGTAACCATGACTTCACGCGCCGTCACCGTAGCAATTTGCTCAATCAAAGCCGGGTTATTCGCTGCACCTAAACCAATGTTATGCGGGAAAATCGTCGCCCCAATCACATTGTTGTGGCCGTGCACCGCATCGGTGCCCCACATGGTCGGAATGTTAATGCCGTCTTGGCTGTCGTCTACCGACGCCTCATACATGGCATCGGCCAGCGCAATCCAATCTTGCGGAGTGGCATATTTGTCGTTATTGGGGAACGCACCGCCGCCGTTTAAAAACGAGCCAAAACCATATTTACGCATATCCTCAACAGTAATATCGCGGATTTCCGGCTGCATCATTTGCGCCACTTTTTGCTCGACCGTCATGCGTGCCAAATAATCGCTGATGGCTTGCTCCATAGCAGGGTCAAGCCCAATCGGCGAGGCAATATGTGGCCACACTCCCTGCTCTGCAATAGGGGTGTCTGCCGGCTGATCGCTGCAGGCGGTTAGCCCACAGCCAACCAATACCGCCAGCGCTAATGGTTTAAGTTTAAATGCCTGCATCATGAACTGCCCTCCTGCGCTGCCGCCGCGTTAGACGCCGCAGTTGGGCGATACCCATACATACCGTAAAACGCAATATAGATGTAGCACACTAACGGCAGAATAAACGCCGCTTGCACACCAATACGGTCAGCCAACATGCCTTGCAATAGCGGTAACACCGCGCCGCCAACAATAGCCAAACACAGGATGCCTGAGCCCTGGCCGGTGCTGCGGCCCAAGTTTTGCAGTGCCAAGCTGAAAATGGTCGGGAACATAATGGAGTTACACAAACCAATCAGCAGCAATGACCACATGGCTAATTTACCGCTACTCAACATAGTCAGCGCCAGCAACAACACCGCTGCCATGGCATTAAACATCAACACCCGGTTGCCGGTGATCTTCTGCATCACCGCCGCGCCAATAAAGCGGCCCACCATAGCGCCACCAAAGTACCAAGAAATATAATGCGACGCCTGTGAAGCGGTCATACCACCAATTTCTGGCATCGACAGGTAAATTGCCAAGAAGCTACCAATGCCGACCTCGGCACCCACATACACAAAGATACCCAAGGCACCGAGTACCAAGTGGCGATGTTGCAGGGCGTTACCGCGGGTCGCCAATGGCACCGTGGTATCCACTTTGCCCATGCTCGGTAGCTTTAATTTCATAAACACCAGTGCCATCACCACTAAGGTGGCGGCTAAAATAAAGTACGGCAGACTCACGGTATCTTTCGACACGCCACTGGCTTCTGGGTCGGCCACGCCGCCGAAAATCAGCCAGGCGCCAAAGAATGGTGCCACTGTGGTACCTAGTGAATTAAACGCCTGCGTCCAGGTCAACCGGCTAGACGCAGTTTTGGCATCACCGAGCACCGTCACATAGGGGTTGGCAGCCACTTGCAGAATAGTAATGCCCGAGGCCAGCACAAACAGCGCTAACAAGAACAAACCATAAATTTCTGCTTGTGCAGCTGGGTAGAACAACACACACCCGGCACCAGCAATCAGTAAACCGGTAACAATACCAGCCTGGTAGCCAATGCGCCCAATCAGCCAGCCGGCCGGCACCGAAACAATAAAGTAGGCACCAAAAAAGCAGAACTGAATCAACATGGATTGGGTGTAGCTGAGGTCAAACAGCAAGCGCAAATAAGGAATTAAGATGTCATTCAAGCAGGTGATAAACCCCCACATGAAAAACAGCGACGTCAGCGCAGTTAGGGCGAAGCGGTATTGATTGTGTTGTTCAGACATGGTGGCCTCAAGCATTATTTTTATTTTTGACGATAGGGTAAGTTTTAGCCTATGATGTAAGCGCTTTCATTTATAGCATACTTGAGTTTTATCGCAATCTTTTCGCGGCAAATGTTAACAAAGAACCAGCTTAGAACGAATAGGTGACCATGACCCAACTTCATCTCCCTCAACGCTCAAAACTATTGCGGAGCGAATTTATTTTTGGTGTGGCCACCTCATCGTTTCAAATTGAAGGCGCCGCCGATAGCCGCGAACCCAGCATTTGGGATACCTTCTGCGCC
>CAYXGO010000164.1:0-3753 GCA_964464575.1 uncultured Pseudomonas sp.
CCCGAGTTGCACAATAATAGGGTTGATATCAGGAAAGCTCAGATAGCTCGCTTGCATGGGTTATCCTATAAAAATATTCAATGACACCAGCGCCAAAAATACCGCAAAACCTTGCTGTAAGCGCCGCACTGGAATTTTTTGCGTGAGCCGCACGCCCAGAGGCGCACAGGCCATAGAGGTGAGGGAAATAATCAGCCAGGCCTGCAAATGCACGTAGCCGGTCAAACCGGCGTTATCATCCAATTGCTGGCCCAGCACCATAAAGGCCAAGACCGCACTGATGCCAATACTCAAACTGCCCACTGCTGACACCGCAATGGCTTGGCGAATCGGCACCCGTAAACGTTGTAACAACGGCACCGTCATGGAGCCGCCACCAATGCCGACCATACCAGATAGCGAACCCATGGCCGTGGTAATGGCAAACATCAGCCGTTTAGACACATCCGTAATCGGTTCGCCGCTGCGTTGTGGAACTAACATACGCACTGACAGTATCAACAGCACCACAGCAAAAATACGTTGCAGCCAGGCGGCGCTGATTAGGGTTGCGAGCCAGGCGCCAAGTGCCGCGCCAAGCATCAGCCCAGGGGCAATACGGCGTACCCAAAACCAACTCACTTGGCCATGATTATAGTGCGAGCGCGCCGAACTAAAGGTGGTCATGACGATAGTAGCTAAGCTCGTAGCAACCGCCATTTTAATCACTAAATCAGGTGCTACGCCCAACAGTGGTAATAAGAAAATCAGTAACGGCACAATAATCAGGCCGCCGCCAATGCCCAGCATGCCGGCCATGGTGCCAGCAATGGCACCACCGAGTACACACAGCAACCAGCCGAGTAATGCCACTTAACCCCCTGCGCGGACAAAGCCGCCCAAGCCCGCTGTTTCCAGCGCCAAGGTCACCACCTGCCGCACCTCTTGTGGTGAGCGCGCGGCCAATGCTTGGCGTAGCAGCTCATCGAGTAAGTCGGCGCGACTGTGGCGAATGATCCAGCGAATGCGATCAATACTGTAGCTGTTCATACTCAACACCCGATAGCCCATGGCGATGAGCAACAACGCCCCGCCCGGCTCACCCGCCAGTTCGCCACACACCGACACCGGCTTGTTCAACTCTTGGCAGCGCAGCGCAATTTGCTGCAGGGCATGCAGCACCGCCGGGTGAAAGGCATCGTATAAACTCGCTACACGCTGATTATTGCGGTCAACCGCCAGCATATATTGGGTCAAATCGTTACTGCCCACCGAAAAGAAATCGACTTTATCAGCGACTGTATGCAACTGATAGATCATTGCTGGCACTTCAATCATCACACCAATCTGTGGCTCATAGAGCTGCTCATCGGCGGCACAGGCAAACTCTTCCGCCACTTCATGATAGGCCTGACGAATCAAGCGTACTGACTCGTCCACTTCTTCGGCGCTGGTGATCATTGGCAGTAAAATACGTAAATTATTGTGCTTGACCGAGGCCCGCAGCATGGCGCGAATTTGCACTAAGAAAATTTCTGGGTGATCGAGGGTCATGCGAATGCCGCGCCAGCCCAAAAATGGGTTTTCTTCTTGCATGGGTAAATACGGTAGCGGTTTGTCACCACCGACATCCAGCGTGCGCATCACCACCGTGCCATCTTTAAACTGCTCCAGCACCTGGCTGTACAATTCCACTTGCTCAATTTCAGTTGGTAGCCGCTCGCGCATCATAAAAGGTATTTCGGTGCGATACAGGCCCACGCCATCGACCTTCAGCTCAGCCAACCAATCGCGTTCGGTGTGCAGCCCCACGTTCAGCTGCAAACTGACTTTTACCCCATCTTGGGTTTCTATGGGTAGCCCACGCGCCGAGCGTACTTTGCTTTGTAGCTCCGCTTCTTCTTCGGCCAAGGTGCGATATTCTTGCTCAACCTGCAGCGGCGGATTGATAAATACGTCACCATTGTAGCCATCGACAATTAGGTTTTGCCCAGCAAGGTCGTCGAGGTCCAGGTCATTCAAGCCCAATACCGCGGGAATGCCCATGCTGCGCGCCATAATAGCGGCATGGGAACTGGCTGAGCCACGCAAGGATATCATCGCCACAATGTCAGATACCGGTAGTTCGGCCAGCATGGTTGCGGTGACTTCTTCGGCCACCAACACACACTGTTCAGGAGTTTGATGATGCCGGCGTTCGCGCTCTTGCAGGTGCGATAAAATACGTTGGCCGAGGTCACGAACATCAGACGCGCGCTCACGAATATAGTCATCGTCGAGGTTTTCAAACTGATCGACCAAGCTCTCGACCACTTTTTTCACCGCCGTTTGCGCCCGCCAGCCCTCGCTAATGGTCTCCTCCACTTGCTGCCCCAAACTATTGGAGTCGAGCATGGCGTGGTAGACATCAAAAATAGCTAGGCTTTCATCGGCTACTTGGCCCTTCATGCGGGCGCTCAAATCATGCAACTCTTGCCGCGTGCGCGCCACCGCAGCGCGAAAAGCACGAATTTCATGCTCGGGCATATCACTGCGCTTCGGGGTGATATCGCTCAAACGGGCGCGCGGCTTCATCACATAGGCGGCGCCAATGGCCACCCCCGGCGAAGCAGGTATACCGCGAATATTGCGCAGCCACGGCGTTTGCGCTTGGCGTTTCAGCAAGCCACGACTTTCTGCGTGGGCAATCACCACTGCCAGCTGCGCCGCAAGGGTCACTACAAAGGCTTCTTCGTCGCGGGTGAAGGCGCGTGCTTGCGCCTGCTGTACCGTCAATACCCCCATCACCCGGCGGCGATGAATCACCGGCGCGGCTAACATGGCAATAAAGCCGTCTTCTTTGACGTTGGGCAAACGAATAAAATTAGGGTGTTCTACCGCGTTGGCAAAGTTCAGTGGTTCTTCGCGCTGCGCGGCAAGGCCAACCACACCCTCGCCGAAGCGAATGTGTACAGGGTTTTCATTGGTGATTTCGAGGCCGTCGGTGGCCGCCAATTCAAAGCGCTGCTGGCTATGATCAGCAAGGTAAACACTGCAACAGTCGGTTTCTAAGGCGCTTTTTACTTGGCGCACCATGGTTTGCAGCGCCAGCTCAAAATCTGGCGCTTGATTCACGGCTTCGACAATGCGTTGCAGTACTCGCAGCATGTCAGCGTCTCCGTCGTTGCGGGCGCTGCTTTTTCACCTGTTTTGGCGCGCTTGGGGCGCTGTAGGGGGGCATCACTAACGGCGCAAACTCTTTCATCACGCGGCGGTAGACATCCCGTTTGAACGCCACAACTTGCCGCACCGGATACCAATAACTGACCCACCGCCAGTCATCAAACTCCGGTTGCTTTGAGTTGAGCACGTTCACATCCTGCTCCTTGCATGTGAGTCGCAGCAAAAACCATTTTTGTTTCTGACCAATACAGGTCGGTCGTTGTTCGCGACGAACAAGCCGTTTCGGCAAGCGATAACGGAACCAGTTACGACTGGTGTACACAATTTCGACTTGATCCGGTTTTAACCCGACTTCTTCGTAGAGTTCCCGGTACATTGCCTGTTCAGCGGTTTCGCCGTCATCAATGCCACCTTGTGGAAACTGCCAGCTGTGTTGCCCTATTCGACGCGCCCAAAAGACTTGTCCCTGCTCGTTACAGATGATGATTCCGACGTTGGCTCGGAATCCTTCTGCGTCTATCACGCGGGCATCCTCATAAATTCGACTTCTGGCTTCGATTTTTCCATAATCAGGCGCATATTGAAAGGGTTAAATCAGAGCAGGCACCGACA
>CAYXGO010000165.1:0-3727 GCA_964464575.1 uncultured Pseudomonas sp.
TCCTTAAGGGGCAGGCACTTAAGCTCAAACCCCACCCAACAACGCTTTCCACCAAGCGCGCCAGTGCTCTACCTGCGCCTCGCTCTCTAGCTTCGAATGCTCCACCGACAGCGCCGACTTGCCGGGCGCTTTCTCATAAATGTTGACCGATACCGCGGAGCCATCGGCCAGGCCGCAGCGCCAGTAGCGCCATTTGTCGGTGTGCGATATGTCGGGGCCGCGGCTGATGGCAATGTCGCTGAACTCGCTGCGCCCGTGCATGGCCTGCACCCAGACGCCGAGCGCGTCGTCCATGCTGCCGTTCATGGTTTTGCTGGCCGACACCCGAAACTTACCGGTGCAATCTTGCCCCACCACGCGGCGGCCAATGTGTTGTTCGTAATTGACCGTCAGCATTTGCGCCCACCAGTGCGACGCACCGTGCTCGCTGGCCAGCCACGCGGCAATATCCTTATGGCTGAGCTCATGCGCCTGCGCCCCATCCAGCAGCGCACACCACTGCTGCCAACTCTTGCCGGTACCCTTCAGTACCGCACTCTCTGATATTGCTTGTGTCATCTCGACCCTCCTTAAGGAGCCCCCTTAAGGGGCAGGCACTTAAGCTCTGAATATATCTGAAAGCTTATGACAGGTAAATTTTACCGGCTTGACTGTATCTCATATGAGATGCATGATGTGAATTCTAACAATCTGCGAGGTATGAGTTATGGCGCAATCGTCCATGTTGCATGTGCGAGTAGACGATCAACTTAAGGCTCAAGCGAGCGCCAAGTTGGCTGCTGTTGGTTTGACGTTGTCAGATGCGGTTCGTATCCTGTTGACGCGAATCACTGTGGAAGGTGGCTTACCGGTTGGTTTAACGGCAGACCCGAACGCTTACGATGCGTGGTTTAAGCAAAAGGTTCGAGAGGCTTTGGCCAACCCTTATGATGGCGTCGCTCATGATGATGTGATGGCCTCTGCACAGGCTATGATTGATAGGAAATCGCGTGGTGAAACTCTAACGCCTTAAGGGGCAGGCACTTAATTTGGATACTTCCGCCGTTTAACGTGGCGATACGCAGGCACTTTATCGGCTGTGCGCATGACTGATGCTAAGTGGCTCAGAATCGATTCCCGCAATCCAGGTAACAATTCAACCTGATCTAGATTGACGAGACAATCAATAATGTTGTCGGCCAGGTGGTCAACAATGTCAGCCGCAATAGTTCGTCCTATTCCCGCTTTGAACGCCAGCTCTACGAGATCGCGGCGCTGCGGGAAAGCCTTACTTTTATGCATCTTAAGCGCCATATTTCGGTCAATATGGGGGTAAATTAAGGTATGAGTGAGGTCGTAGACCGGGCTGACGCGAATTGCACTTTGGTCGGGTTGGTAGGCCAGTGAGAAATTCTTTAAATGTGCGTCGCCGTTGCCGATTAGCGTATTAAAGGCAATCAGTTGAAACATTCGCTGCACTTCGAGCGTAGATTGGGTGTTTAACTCGGTTGCGCGTAATACATTTTCGTAGCTGCCTTGGTACTTTTTGTCACCGGTCATGCCCATGAGTGTCGCGAAATCTTCTAGCGCAATTTTCTGACCTTGCGCGTTGTAATCAAAACGTGCCACCACAAAGTGCTCAAGATTATCGGATAGCCAAACCTCGGGTGTATCTAAACCGCAGTATTTTGCGCAACGCATGCAAACATATTCGTTCACTGTAAGGAGCGGAAACTCTTCATCATAGGTTTTGACAATCAAATCCTGTTGCAACGCTGTCGCCCGAGAAATCATGACCTTGGGTTGAACGCCAGAGGCCATGCCGCTTAAATAATAGCGTTCGAGTAATTGTGGAAACAATTTGCTAGGTTCTGACCAGTGTAAAATGTCGTTGAGTGCGACAGGTTGACTGTGATTCTGCGGCATTTGCTCGGCGTGATAGGACAAATGGCCAATACCTTTATCGCCCATGAGCGCAAGTAAATAGAGGTCATCAACGGCGGCGTAGCGTTGTAGGCGTTCATAAATATAGTGACGAAGAAAGCCTTCAGGTAAGTTTTGACTGAAAACTGGATGCGTTGCACCGCTGTTATAGGGCTCGTCGCGTATCGGCATTGTCAGCGATACCGGATAGTTTTCGCGGGTGTAGCGAAAACTGTAGTGGCTCAATTTAGCCAGGGTTCCAGCCTCATGCCCGGCCACCAGCACTTGTAGCTTCTGGATTTTATCAGGCAAGGCTTGCAGACGGTTATTATTCGCCATAGATACGCTCCAAGTCCTCAAAAACTGGTCGTTGTGTGCTGATGGGTTGGGCGCAAAGCTCCAGTTGCATCAGATTTAAGTAGCGCTCTAATAATTGTAATGAGCCTTGATAGCGACCCGTTTCGATGAGCGAAATACGTGGCCGCGCACAACTCAGCTTTATAGCCACATCGCTTTGACTCAGCCCGCTCGCTTTGCGAGCTTGCTTCAGTTGCTGCCCAATAGTTCGTCGACTCATGGCCTTCTCCTGTATCAATATGTGAACAAATATAGCGCATTTATCAAAATGTACAAATATAAATACAAATTAAGGGGCAGGCACTTAGCCTTAAGGGGCAGGCATTTAAGCCCAGCAAGGTTGCCGCACCTGCCTAAAACCTGTACAATCCGCGCCTTCTAAGCTATACCCAGCTTATTCCGATCCAAATATTGCGAGTTACTAGTTTTGCTGAGCCTTACGCCACCCTAGCGTTACTGCCCTTGCGGCGCCCATTCTGAATTGTTGCCGGTAGCGCACTGAGCGCCCACCTGCAGCCGTGTTAACTCCTGTGTAAAAGTGATTATTTATGTTGAAAGCTATTCAGAACCAGTGGTTCTCGAATATCCGTGGCGATGTGCTGGCGGGTATTGTGGTGGCCTTGGCCCTTATTCCTGAAGCCATTGCCTTCTCGATTATTGCCGGCGTGGACCCGAAAGTGGGCTTGTACGCGTCGTTTTGTATTGCGGTGATTATTGCCTTCACCGGTGGCCGGCCAGGCATGATCTCGGCGGCAACCGGCGCTATGGCGCTGCTGATGGTCACACTGGTGCGTGAGCACGGGTTGGAATACCTGCTTGCCGCCACGTTACTGACTGGGGTGCTGCAAATTGGTGCCGGCTATTTAAAGCTCGGCTCACTGATGCGCTTTGTGTCACGCTCGGTGGTGACCGGCTTTGTCAATGCGTTGGCTATCTTGATTTTTATGGCGCAGTTGCCTGAACTCACCAACGTGACCTGGCATGTGTACGCTATGACCGCAGCTGGGCTGGGCATTATTTATCTGTTCCCGTACGTGCCGCGCCTGGGCAAGCTGATACCGTCGCCGTTGGTATGTATTGTGGCGCTAACGGTGGTGGCCATTGTCTGGCAAATCGACATTCGTACCGTCGGCCACATGGGCGATCTGCCGGATACCCTGCCGATTTTCTTATGGCCAGAAGTGCCTTTAAACCTCGAAACTCTGTGGATAATTCTGCCTTATGCGGTGGGTTTAGCTGCAGTTGGTCTGTTAGAGTCGTTAATGACGGCCACCATTGTGGATGATTTAACCGATACCAAGTCGGACAAAAACCGCGAGTGTAAGGGCCAAGGTATTGCCAATATTGGTGCGGGTTTTATGGGTGGTATGGCCGGTTGCGCCATGATTGGTCAGTCCATTATCAATATCAAATCGGGTGGTCGCACACGCTTGTCGACGCTCATTGCCGGGGTATTCTTGATGGTGCT
>CAYXGO010000166.1:0-3716 GCA_964464575.1 uncultured Pseudomonas sp.
TACATTGTACGCTGCGGGCGCCCGAGTTATCGGCCACTTCCAGTGTAGTTTGCATTTGGATCATTGCAGTGCTCCGCTTGATTTATGTAAACAAGACCCTCTCGGGTCGATGTTGTCTTTTGCAAGACGCTGCCCCCAATACGGGATTTACCCATGTAAAAGGGCGGCGAATTGTAACAGATAAAATTTGTTGATGGTAGTACGAGTTGCGATTTATTTGTGCGGCCAAACTCAGCGCGCAGCGATGATTGATTGCGAGGATAAACTGTTCGATGAGTGTACTATAGATTGCGACATAATGCAGCGTTGGATACCACTTATTTATATAGTGAAGGTTCATCGTCAATTACCGTCAGTTGGGCGGTTTGGCGCAGCGGCGTAGTTGGCAACTCAGCGAAACTAGTGGTAAATTCAAGGGCATAAATCGGTAACTACTGAGTTTTAGACGACACAAAAGGAAGTTCATGTATCTCGCTCTGATGGTCGCATTACCGTTTCTCGGCGCAATCGCACCACTACTAGTCCGTCACCACAGTCGCCGTACTATAAGCTACGCGGCCGGTGCAGTTGCTGTGGTTAGCCTGCTGTTACTGGGCTATCTAACCCCCTCGGTGTTAGCCGGTGAAGTACCACAATTTTTGGCAACCTGGTTACCGCAGCTCGGGCTTCATGTGGCATTTCGCCTCGATGGCCTAGCACTGCTGTTTGCCGCGTTGATTCTCGGCATTGGTCTGCTGATTATTGTCTACGCTCACTTTTATCTCAGTAAACAAGACGATGCTGGGCGTTTCTACGCTTGCTTACTGCTATTTATGGGTTCTATGTTGGGGATCGTCACCGCTGACAACCTCATTTTGCTGTGGTTCTTCTGGGAACTCACCAGCATTTCATCATTCTTACTGATTGGCTTTTGGTTTCATCAAAGTAACGCTCGTCGTGGCGCGCGTATGGCGCTGGCTATTACCGGTGCAGGTGGTTTAGCCTTGTTGGCCGGTATCCTGCTAATTGGTAATATTGCCGGCAGTTACCAACTCGATGCAGTATTCGCGGCGGCCGACAGCATTCGAGCCCACAGCTTATATGTGCCAGCACTTCTCCTGGTTCTTATTGGTGCCTTTACCAAGTCCGCGCAATTCCCCTTCCAATTTTGGCTACCCCATGCCATGGCTGCGCCGACACCGGTGAGTGCGTACTTGCACTCAGCAACCATGGTAAAGGCCGGAATATTCCTATTAGCACGCTTATTCCCGGTACTTGGTGGCACCTTTGAATGGTTCACTATTGTTACCTTAGTCGGTTTAGCGACGATGCTGTTCGGTGCCTACTTTGCGCTGTTGAAGAATGATTTGAAAGGCTTGCTGGCCTTCTCGACCATTAGTCACCTTGGCCTCATTACGATGCTGCTGGGTTTAGGCACTCATGGTGCCCTGTTAGCAGCACTATTCCATATTCTTAACCACGCTACCTTTAAGGCCGGCTTGTTTATGATTGCCGGTATTATTGATCATGAGACCGGTAGCCGTGATTTGCGTAAACTCGGTGGTTTACGTAAAGCCATGCCTATGACCATGTGGCTGGCCATAATTACCTCCGCCGCTATGGCCGGAGTGCCGCTACTGAACGGTTTTCTATCCAAGGAAATGTTCTTTACTGAAGCCTATCAGCAGCACTTATTCGGCGGTCTGTCGTGGTTTATTCCAGTGCTGGTCACACTGGGGGCTATGCTATCTGTGGCTTACTCAATTCGGTTTGTCTATGACGTGTTTTTTGACAAAGCCCATGAGCTGCCGAAACAGCCGCATGAACCCCCTATAATGATGCGAGTACCCGTGTTGATTCTAGCGGCATTGTGCATCACCGTGGGCATCGCCCCCATGATCATGGTGTCAGGTTTTTTAACACCAGCACTCACCAGTGTCGCCGGTGCGGATGCCGAGGTTTATATCGCCCTCTGGCACGGCTTTAATTTGCCTTTATTAATGAGTGTGTTGGCGCTGCTGGGCGGCATTATCATTTATCTACAACGCACAGAACTGTTTAACTTCAATCGGCAGTTCGATATTCGTGATGCCAAGGATGTATTTGCTGGTATCGTCAGCCGCGTCACCCGGTTTTGCGATAACCTGATGCAACGCATTGAAACGGGATCATTACAGCGCTACATGGCAGCCTTATTCATTCTGGTGCTGGTATTTGTGATTCCCGAATTGATGAACATCAGCGCGTTAACCGGCTCACGGCCACAGCTAGACGTTGATGCCATTAGTTTGAGTGGCGCCATTATTTTGATGGCAGCGGCCTTCGGTGCGGTGATATTTCATCGGCAACGGCTGACATCGCTGCTGATGCTTTCAGTGGTCGGTTTGATGGTGTCACTGGTGTTCATTCAATTTTCCGCACCTGACCTTGCTATGACACAGCTGGTGGTCGAAGTGGTCAGTATTTTGTTGATGATTTTGGCGTTATTCTTCATGCCGCAGCGGATCCCGCGCTCATCAACCGGCGGTAGAGTTGCGCGCGATATGTTGATTGCTGGTTTTGTTGGTGGCGTCGTCGGCTCGATCACCTTTGCCCTGCTGACTCGGCCATTTACCAGCATCTCCGATTATTTCCTGGCCAATTCCGTGCCTGGCGGTGGCGGGACCAATGTGGTGAACGTCATCCTCGTCGATTTCCGTGGTTTCGATACGCTTGGTGAAATCACCGTGTTGGCGATTGCCGCTGCTGGCATCCACAAGTTACTGAACAATTTGCGACCATTTATGCCATCGGGTGATGTCGATGGCCGCGCATGGCATCAGGTGAAGCATCCTATGATGTTGCAAACCATTTCGCAGCTAGTACTGCCGCTGGCCTTGATGGTATCCATGTACATTTTCTTACGTGGTCACAATTTACCCGGTGGCGGCTTCATCGCCGGCCTAGTGACCGCGGCAGCGATGATTCTCCAATACATGGCGAATGGTGTTGATTGGGTGAAAGATCGCTTCAACTATAACTATCAATCACTAGCGGCAATAGGTGTATTGATTGCCAGCTTGACGGGTGTGGGTAGCTGGCTGTTCGGAGCAAACTTCCTGACTTCGTGGTTTACCTACCTAGACTGGCCGATAGTCGGTAAATTTGAGGTGGCGACAGCAATCCTGTTTGATTTGGGTGTGTATCTCACTGTTATTGGTGCCACACTGATGATCTTGGCTAATTTTGGACAAATGACAACGCGTCATCGCCCGCGTCAGGAGGGACATTAATGGAAACCTTATATGCCATCACCGTGGGTACCTTAACCGCCTGTAGCGTGTACTTGATTTTGCGTGCGCGCTCGTTTCCTATTGTTATTGGCCTAACCATGCTGTCTTATGCGGTTAACTTATTCTTGTTTTCAAGCGGTCGCTTGGTGATTGATCAAGTGCCGATTATTGGCGCTGGCGAACCCTACACCGATCCGCTGCCACAAGCTTTAGTGTTAACCGCTATCGTGATTGGCTTCGCCATGACCGCCTATTCCATCATTCTGGCTGTGCGTGTTCGCGGTGAATTTGGTTCTGACGAAGTGAATGAACCTAATTATCAGGCTGAGCAAGAGGATAAACGCTAATGTTGAGTCAGCATTTGGCTATTTTGCCATTACTCATACCCTTGTTTGCAGCCTTGTTACAATCATTCCCGTGGGGCAATAATCCGCAGTTCTATCGCCGCATTATTGGCTTAGTATC
>CAYXGO010000167.1:0-3700 GCA_964464575.1 uncultured Pseudomonas sp.
GGTACTTGTGGGGTACCATCTGGGTTTTTCAAAAAATGCATGGTCATCATGATCATGCGTGCCACCCAGAAGAAAATAATGTCAAAGCCAGTGACCAACACATCGGTGGGGTGGAAGGTTTTCAGATCATCGGTTTGCTCGGGCCAGCCCAGCGTGGAGAAGGTCCACAGCGCTGATGAGAACCAGGTATCCAATACGTCATCGTCTTGGCGCAAACTCACGCTGGCGTCGAGCTGATAGTTGGTGCGTACTTCGGCTTCATCGCGGCCCACATATACGTTACCGCTGTCGTCGTACCATGCTGGAATGCGGTGACCCCACCACAACTGCCGCGAGATACACCAATCTTGGATATCGCGCATCCAGGAGAAGTACATGTTCTCGTATTGTTTGGGTACGAACTGAATCTGGCCGTCTTCCACCGCCTTGGTGGCGGTAGCGGCCATTGGCGCTACTCGCACGTACCATTGGTCGGTTAAATGCGGTTCAATGGGCACACCGCCGCGGTCACCGTAGGGCACCTTGTTGGTATGGGCGTCCACTTTATCGAGTAGGCCGGCAGCATCAAATTCAGCCACCACTAATTTACGCGCGGCAAAGCGCTCAACACCGTGGTATTGCGTTGGCAGGGTGCCGTCAAAGCCGTTGATATCGGTTAATGCTTCGCCGCTCGCGGTGAACAGGCCTGCTTGCGCGCGCACATGGGCGGTATCGTCAAACAGGGCAATCATTGGCAGCTGATGGCGCTTACCAATGTCGTAATCATTAAAGTCATGGGCTGGGGTGATTTTCACACAACCGGTGCCGAATTCTTGATCCACATAACTGTCGGCAATAATTGCAATGCGGCGATTCACAATCGGCAAATCAATGAATTGCCCGATCAGGTTTTGGTAGCGCTCATCGTCTGGATGCACCGCTACGGCCACATCACCGAGCATGGTTTCTGGGCGAGTAGTGGCAACCACTAAGTAGTCCAAACCATCAGCGGTCTTCGCGCCATCAGCCAATGGATAGCGCAGGTGCCAAATGTGGCCCTGTTGTTCTTTGTTCTCAACTTCCAGATCTGAAATGGCTGTTTGTAGCTTCGGATCCCAGTTCACCAAGCGCTTACCGCGATAAATTAAATTATCTTGGTAAAGCCGCACAAACACTTCTTTGACCGCATTGGAGAGGCCGTCATCCATGGTGAAGCGCTCGCGTTCCCAGTCTACCGAATCGCCCAAGCGGCGCATTTGTTGGGTGATGGTGCCGCCCGATTGCGCTTTCCACTGCCAAATTTTATCGATGAAGGCATCACGACCGAGCTCATGGCGGGTCACACCTTGCGCGGCTAATTGCCGCTCTACCACCATTTGGGTGGCGATGCCGGCGTGGTCGGTACCCACTTGCCAGAGGCTATTAAAGCCATCCATACGTTTGTAGCGCACCAAGGTGTCCATAATGGTGTGCTGAAAGGCGTGGCCCATGTGCAAGCTGCCAGTCACGTTCGGCGGTGGGATCATAATGCTATATGGCACGCCATGTCCGCTTGGTTTAAAGCAGCCTTGGGCTTCCCAGCGTTGGTATAACGCTTGCTCTATCGCTTGTGGAGAATACGTCTTGTCCATCGAAACCTTCACTTCGCCTTGTTAGGAATGCGCTGCGAGATAATCCGCAGCTTGAATTGTTTGTAAGTCTACGCCGTGCTGGCGTAATTGCTTGTAGCGCTCACGCGCCGCTTGTCGCGCTTGCTCGGCGCTGGGCACAAAATCAACATAGAGGTTCCAGCCCTGACTGTTGCTTGGTGCGTCGGTGCAATTGACCACCATAGCGGTGCGACGGCTGGTAACTTTGGCACCGGGCCAGCACAGTTCAACGGGGGCTCCGTTGGCTGGGCCTTCGCCAACTAGATTATGCGGCACAAAGGCATCAACCGGCTGCTGCCACAGCGCTTGGTCTAATTGTTCAGCCTGCGCTTGGTCGGCACACCAAACCCGCACACTGCGCTGTTCACGCCAGCCTGCGGTAATGACCTGACAGAGCAGCTGGAGATGCTGCTCGGCGGTGATATTGTCCAGCACATAAAAGATGCCGTGCGCCATATTAGTCCTGTTGTCCTGCACCACAACGGTTGATCAAAAACTGCGTTAACAATGGCACTGGTCGCCCAGTAGCGCCTTTTTTGGCGCCACTGCGCCAGGCGGTACCGGCCACATCTAAATGCGCCCAGTGATACTTTTTGGTGAAACGTGATAAGAAACATGCCGCAGTAATTGTACCTGCATCACGACCACCTAGGTTAGCCATGTCGGCAAATGGGCTCTCTAAGGCTTCTTGATATTCGTCCCACAATGGCAAGCGCCAGGCGCGGTCACCACTTTGTTCAGAAGCACTGATCAATTCATGGGCGAGCGGGTTGTGGCTGCTCATCAAGCCGCTAGCGTGGTGGCCCAAGGCAATGATACAGGCACCGGTTAAGGTGGCGATATCAACCACCGACTCAGGCTCAAAGCGCTCAACGTAGGTGAGGGTATCGCACAACACCAGACGCCCTTCGGCATCAGTATTTAAGACTTCAACGGTTTGCCCACTCATGGTTTTCAACACATCACCGGGGCGATAAGCTTTGCCATCGGGCATATTTTCGCAGCCAGCAATAGCGCCAATCACATTCACCGGCAGATTCAACTCCGCCAGCGCTTGCATGGTGCCCAGTACCGCTGCCGCGCCACCCATGTCGTATTTCATTTCATCCATAGCGGCAGCTGGCTTAATGGAGATACCACCGGTATCAAAGGTCAGGCCCTTGCCAACCAACACAATAGGCGCTTGATCGGCGGCGCCACCTTGATAATGCAACAGGCTCAATACCGATTCTTGCTCAGAACCACGACCTACCGCCAAATAAGCGTTCATGCCAAGCTCAGCCATTTCGGCTTCACCCACGCAGCTAAAACTCAGTTTCTCGTAGCGCTCGGCCAATGCTTGTGACTGCTCGGCAAGGTAGCGCGGGGTACAAATATTCGGTGGCATATTGGCCACGTCGCGGCAAATAGTCATGCCCTTGGCGACCGCTAGGCCGTGGGCAATAGCGCGCTCGCCGAGCGGCAATTCGCGCCGCGTGGGCACGTTAAACACCAACTTGCGCAATGGCCGGCGCAATTCTTCTTTGCGGGTCTTTAATTGTTGGAAGGTATACAGACCACCCTGCGCGGCTTCAACCGCTTGGCGCACCTTCCAATAGGTGTCGCGACCCTTCACGTGCAGCTCGCTTAAGAAGCAAACTGCCTCCATAGAACCGGTTTCGTTTAAAGTATGAATGGTTTTTTCAATAATTTGCTTATACTGTCGTTCATCGAGTTCACGTTCTTTGCCGCAGCCAACCAGTAATACGCGCTCGCTGAGAATATTTGGAACATGGTGCAACAACAACATTTGCCCGGCTTTGCCTTCTAAGTCGCCGCGGCGTAATAGGTTACTCAGGTAACCTTCGCTGACTTTATCGAGTTGCTCGGCAACTCCGGATAGGCGACGTGGTTCAAACACACCAACCACGATACAGGCTGAACGTTGTTTCTCCGGACTTCCACTTTTGACACTGAACTCCATGAGTACTCCTCGTTATGGCGGTTGACAGTATGCAGCTGCCATAGAATAATTCTTGTGAAAACGACAAGTTTACTGAAAGTTCGCTGCATTTCCAGCAAAAAGCAACGTT
>CAYXGO010000168.1:0-3660 GCA_964464575.1 uncultured Pseudomonas sp.
TTAGGGCCAATGATCACCAGAGTTTGGTCAGCAACTGGCTGCTCGGCATAACTGCGGAGGGCATCGCCACCTTCGCGGCCGGGCTTGCCTTCAGGTAGCTCGAGCTCAAGCAAGCGATGTGATGAAAATAAACTCAGGTTATTGCTAGGTTGCGATAACATACGCCAATCAAATTGGGCATCTTGCCGATGATATTCGCGTTCATCGACACCCTGCTGTTTGGCAAACTGGCGAATTACTTGCAAACTGTCATCGAGCAGCAGTGGGGTGTCGCCAAAAATACATAATAAGGGTGGCAAACCATGCTGCTGCAGGTATTGAGGGAGCTGCGCGGCAGATAACTGCATTGTTACTCAGCCAAGGTGGCGATAATCTGGCGCAGTAAAGCTCGCGCCGCATCATCGCGCATTTCACGCACGAGCACTTCGCGCTCGCGAGTTTTTGCCAAGGCGAAGTTTGGGTCGTCTTGGTAGTCGCGATACACCTCAACCGAGCGCGGCGCTAATACCGTGCCGTCACTTTTGTGTAGCACGTAGGCGACGCTGTAAATCAACTCGTATTCGGCCACTTGCCCACTGGCGGACAACGACAGCGCACGGCGGTCCAAGCCATCATCCAGAATTTGAATAACCACGGGGCTGGGCAGCTGGTTGATAGTGTCCAGCCGCTTGGCACCGGCTAATTCAAAACGTTCGGTCACTACCTCAGCGAACTCACTAAATTCAGGTGCATCGAGGTAATAGGTCTGCAGTGACACCGGTAATTGATAGGTGTCGCGCAGCTGAAAACCACAGCTACTCAGGGTCAAGCTGATCAGCAGTATGATCCAAATGCGCATCGGTGGTTCCTTGTTAATTGGCGACGATATTAAAGAGTTTACCGGCCACATAGATTTGCTTGCTTATGGTCAAGCCATCAAGGTGGCGGGTAATACTGTCATCAGCCATGGCTGCGGCAGCAACAGTGGCCTGATCGGCATCAGCGGCCACCACCACTTTACCACGCAATTTACCGTTTACCTGCACCACTACGGTAATTGATGACTCAACTAGGGCAGCGCTATCAACCTGCGGCCATGGTGCACTGATAATATCGTTGTGATGCCCTAGTTGCTGCCATAACACCTCGCTTAAGTGCGGGGTGATCGGCGCTAGCATCAGCACTATGGCATCAAGTGCTTCTTGCATAATGGCACGGTCAAGAGGGCTGTCGAGAGGCGCTTTCTGTAGCGTGTTGAGCAATTCCATAATGGCTGCAATAGCGGTATTAAACTGCTGACGACGACCAAAATCATCACTGACTTTAGCAATAGTACGATGCACAGCACGACGGACATCGGCTTGATCGCTACGCAACTGCGACCAATCGTGCGATTGCTCAGTGCGTTGCGGATGCTGACTAAAATCATAAGCCAAGCGGTAAACTCGCCGTAAAAAGCGCTGGGCACCTTCGACGCCGCTATCGGACCACTCCAAGGTGGCTTCTGGCGGGGCGGCAAACATCATAAATAAGCGCACGGTGTCGGCGCCATATTTATCAATCATGACTTGTGGGTCAATACCGTTATTCTTGGATTTTGACATTTTGGTCATGCCACCGTGTTGCACGGGCTGACCATCGCTACGCAAAATGGCTTGGGCGATGCGGCCTTGGCTATCGCGTTGAATGTCGACATCGAGCGGTGAATACCAGGTCATGGCACCGTTGGCATCTTCACGAAAGTAGCTATCAGCCAGCACCATTCCTTGCGTTAACAGGCGTTTAAATGGCTCATCAGAGGCCACTAAACCGGTATCACGCAGTAGTTTATGGAAAAACCGCGCGTACAATAAATGTAAGATGGCGTGTTCGATACCACCGATATATTGGTCTACTGGCAGCCAATAATTGGCTTGCTCAGGGTTTAACATGCCATCGTCAAAATTAGCACTGCAGTAGCGCGCGTAATACCACGATGACTCCATGAAGGTATCAAAGGTGTCGGTTTCACGCTCGGCTGGTTGACCGTTATAGGTGGTTTGCCGCCAGCTTGGATCAGCCTTGATCGGTGATGCTGCTCCGGTCATTACCACATCTTCTGGTAACTGTACCGGTAATTCGTGCTCTGGCACCGGTACTGAACTGCCATCGGCAAGATTCAGCATGGGGATTGGTGCGCCCCAATAACGTTGCCGTGATACACCCCAATCACGCAAGCGATAGTTGATTTGACGGCGGCCAATGCCGCGTTTTTCTAATGCTGCGGCAATCGCATTAAATGCGTCGTCACTGCTTAACCCAGTGTAGGCACCTGAGTTAATGGTGATGCCTTTTTCGGTAATGGCGGCTTGACTAATATCACCCTCGCCAGAATGTGGAGCAATGACTGGGGTAATGGCCAGCTGGTAAGTGGTCGCAAACTCCCAATCGCGTTGGTCATGGGCTGGAACCGCCATCACCGCGCCTGAGCCATAATCCATGAGCACGAAGTTGGCGACCCACACTGGGATCTGTTCGCCGGTAAGCGGGTGAATGGCGCGAATACCAGTGTCCATGCCACGCTTTTCAATGGTGGCAAGGTCAGCCTCGGCCATTTTCACACCCTTGATCGACTCAATAAAGGTCGCTAAAGCTGGATTGCTGGCTGCTGCTTGTTGGGCTAAGGGATGCTGCGCTGCCACTGCCATATAAGTGACCCCATACAGGGTGTCTGGACGGGTGGTATAGACAGTCAGCGGCTGTTGCTGGTCAACCACACTAAAGTCAATTTCGACTCCTTCAGAGCGACCAATCCAATTGCGTTGCATGGTTTTAACTTGTTCAGGCCAGCCGTCGAGCTGATCTAAATCATTCAACAGTTCTTCAGCGTAGGCGGTGATTTTAATAAACCATTGTGGAATTTCTTTCTGCTCAACTTTGGCGCCAGAGCGCCAGCCACGACCATCAATCACCTGCTCATTAGCCAATACGGTTTGATCGATTGGGTCCCAATTGACCGTGGCGTTTTTTTTGTAGACCAAGCCCTTGTCGAACAGCTTGGTGAAGAACCATTGTTCCCAGCGATAGTAATCGGGCTTGCAGGTTGCTAGTTCACGCGACCAATCGTAACCAAAGCCAAGCGACTTGAGCTGTTTACGCATGTAGTCGATATTTTGATAGGTCCATTTTGCTGGAGCGGTGTTATTGGCTATCGCAGCATTTTCAGCCGGTAAACCAAAGGCATCCCAGCCCATAGGTTGCAGGACATTCTTTCCGTGCATGCGCTGATAGCGTGCAATCACATCACCTAGCGAATAGTTACGCACGTGACCCATGTGGAGTTTGCCACTGGGGTAGGGGAACATGGAGAGGCAGTAGAATTTTTCTTGATCCGGCCGTTCTTGTACTGCGAACACTTGCTCGCGTTCCCAGCGCTGTTGCACGGCGGGCTCGATAGTAGCTGGATCGTACTGGTCCTGCAGCAAATTAGACATCGGTATAGCTCGTCCTTACAGCGAATAAAATAAGTACAGCGCTAAGCCCATAAATACCAGGCTGGCGACGCCAAAGAAGGCGTATTCAATACGCTCTTGCTGCTGTGCATCACGGTCGGTGGCATTGCGGTGAAAAATAAAGAAGCCAACTGCAGTAACACCTAAGGTGCCAGTGGCGGTAATGATTGCAAACAGAATTGCGCCGATA
>CAYXGO010000169.1:0-3628 GCA_964464575.1 uncultured Pseudomonas sp.
CCAATTGATGGTACGCGTGTGTACTTTGTCGGTCACTCATTAGGGGCTATCGCTGGTACGCCGTTCACTGCCATGGCGAACTCGCCCATGAGTGGTGCACTAGCGCCAGCATCAGGCTTGTTCAACGTACGTGCTAGCACCTTAATGGCGCCAGGTCAGAGTATTGCTAACTTCTTGTTAGCGTCACCGGCTTTCGGCACCACCATTAAGAGCCAGTTGTTGTATGCTGCCAACAGCACTTTTGCTGCTGCGGTAAACGATGCTGCGGCCAACGCGCAAGTGCAGCCAGGCACCCCAGCCTTTGAAACGCTGTTGGGCTCGGTGTACACACAGTTTATGGCCTCAGCAACGCCAGCAACGGTGGCACAGATCAACGGCGTGTTTGAACAATTCGCCTTCGCTGCGCAAACCGTTATCGACTCGGCTGACCCAATCAACTACGCGGCTCGGGTGGTTTCTACCGGCAGCCCAGTGCACCTGATTGAAGTAGTACCAGACCTAGTGGTGCCAAACACTGTTGAAGGTAAGCCGTTAGCTGGTACTGAGCCATTGATTGCTGGTTTAGCATTGCCGAACCGCACGCAAACTACGGCCAGTGTTGATGGTGCTAAAATTTCTGGTGCAGTGCGCTTCTGTGAGGGCGACCACGGTTCTATCGTAAGCCCTGCAGCATCGGTCGCCGCAACTATGGAAATGCAGCTACAAACCGCCGGTTGGTTTACCACCGACGCGACTGCCTTACCAATTACCAATACCGCGGTATTGTGTAACTAAGCAACTACTTACATTTGTTCGCAAAAAAGGCCGCTTGTCGGCCTTTTTTATTTGCTAAACTAAGTTGTTCAATTAGGTCACCTAGCGCTGTAAGGAGTTGTCATGGAACTGTTATGGAATCTGCTGGAATTTGTGGCGAAGGCAGCCATTATCGTATTTGCCATTGTGCTAGTGGTGGGTGTGATTGCCAACGCGGCGCAGCGGCAGAAAAGCGAAAAGGGTGAGTTGCAGTTAGATAATCTGTCTGCCAATTTGCGTCACACTGCGGCGCGCATGAAGCTAAAGATGCTGGACAAAAAAGCCGCTAAAAAAGCTGCTAAAGTCGAGAAGCAACAGGCAAAACAGCAGCATCAACAGCAGGCTGAGCTGCCGCGACTATTTGTACTCGATTTTGTCGGTGGTATGGAGGCCAAAGAAGTTGATGCGCTGAGCCGCGAAGTTACCGCTATCATCGCGACGGCACAAGCCGATGATCAGGTACTGGTGCGCTTAGAAAGCGGCGGTGGCACGGTCAATGGCTATGGCTTGGGGGCGGCACAATTACAGCGCTTGCGTGATGCCAAACTACAGCTGACAGTCTGTGTGGACCGGGTAGCCGCCAGCGGTGGTTACATGATGGCTTGTGTAGCCCATCAATTAGTAGCAGCACCGTTTGCCATTGTCGGCTCCATTGGCGTAGTAGCACAAATGCCTAACTTCAACCGCTTTTTGAAGAAGCATAAGGTTGATTTTGAGCAGATTACCGCCGGCGAATATAAGCGCACGTTAACGCTATTTGGTGAAAATACCGATGCTGGCCGCGACAAGTTCAAGCAAGATTTAGAGTCAATTCATCAGCAGTTTAAAGCGCATATTAGCCAGTATCGGCCACAACTTGAGCTGGAGCGGGTTGCTACCGGTGAATTCTGGACCGCACAGCAAGCCATTGAGCTGGGCTTGCTGGATAAACTGCAAACCAGTGACGCCTGGTTATTAGAGCAAGCAGAGAGTTATCAGGTATTTGCCTTGCGTTATGTGAACAAAAAGCCCTTAGGTGAGCGTATTGGTAGACATGTCAGCGCGGTGCTGACCAGTTTGCGAGAGTTTGTGCAGAAATGAGTGATGAATTTGAGCTGTTTCGGCGTGAAATGTCGGGCGTAAAGCCGATTGATAATGCCGATATTGCTGACACCCGTACTGAGTTCGCGCCAACCTTGGCACAACTGCAGCGCCGTCAAGCGGCCGAGCAGCAGCTGGCTGACGACATCAACTACCTGTCGATGGAGTTCGTTGAGTTCGTGGAGCCTGACCAAGTGCTCGACTTTCGTCGCGATGGCGTGCAGCATGGCGTGCATAAGCGGATGCGCTTGGGCCAGTACGAACTCGAAGCCACCCTCGACTTGCACAATCATTCGTTACGACAAGCGCGTAAAGCCTTATTTGAGTTTATTAACCTGTGCCACAAGCGCGGTGTGCGCAGTGCCCTAGTCGTGCACGGTATGGGGAAATTTTCCAAACCGCACCCAGCGCTATTGAAAAGTTATGTCAATAAATGGCTGCAACAAATGGAGCCGGTGATGGCTTTTCATAGCAGCCAGCGTCAGCACGGTGGTGCTGGCTCCTTGTATGTGCTGCTCAAAAAGAATGCCGAACAGAAGCAGCACAATCGCGAACTTCATCAACGGCGGTAAGCATATGTTTCGTATCAGTCTGATGGCCGCGCTGGTGGCAACAGGGATAGCTGCTAGCGCAAGCACCTTGGCGTGGAATGACCCATTGTCGGCGCGCGTTGGCACAGTGGTTACTGAGCATGTACAGCGTAGCTTGAATGCCAAAATGAGTTATCAGAGTTTTACCCTGGATATCAGCAAACCGCAGGTCAGCGCTACCGAAGTGCGTGTTACCACCGCCTTAAAGCAGCTTGATGACGGCCTCAATGAAGTATTACAGGCGGGTAGTATCATGGTGGCGGGGCAGTGGCAATCAGCCTTAAAGCAGCAAATAAAGCTCACCAGCATGACAGTACAGGATAGTCAATTGACCATCGCTTACTTTGGCAAGGGGCAATCGAACTTGCATAGCATGCTGGAGCAGTTACGTAAGCCAACCGCACAACCAGCATCGATGCAACTAGTTTGGCAACTCGAGCAGGTACAATTGAACAATGTGGTGGTGAATTTATTCGATCAGGGGCGTGCGATTATGAGTGTGCGTTTGCCCTCGTTGCAGCTCCCCAAACTACCGCAGGATGGCGCCGTTAATAGCTATATTTTGCAGGTATTACTGCCGATTTTAGAGCAAGTGATGGCCGGCGAGCAGGGTGAGGTGGTATTAGATACGCCACGATTACTGCAATTTATGTGGCGTGAGGCGCGCTAGCCGCGCCTCAGCCATCATCGCAACCCTCGGCGTTACAGCTTATCGGCGATATCACGCTCGGCGACATCAGCATTCGGGTTATTAAAGACTTTCTCGTCAAAGGCGCCTTCACTGCGCGCCACAATGATCGATACCATGGCATCGCCAGTCACGTTGACCGCGGTGCGGGTCATATCTAACAGCCGGTCGACGCCAATAATCAGGGCGATACCTTCAACCGGCAAGCCAACCTGCGCCAATACCATGGATAGCATAATCAAGCCTACCCCAGGCACCCCGGCGGTACCCACCGAGGCGAGGGTTGCGGTCAGCACCACCATGGCATAATCAGCCAAGGTCAGGTCAATCAGGTACACTTGGGCAATAAACACCGTGGCCACACCTTGCATGATGGCGGTACCATCCATGTTGATGGTGGCGCCCAATGGCACGGTGAACGAACCCACGCTATTGTGTACACCTAAGCGCTTGGTGACGGTTTCTAGGGTGATTGGCA
>CAYXGO010000170.1:0-3612 GCA_964464575.1 uncultured Pseudomonas sp.
AAAAAAGTTACATCAATGGCCTGCGGGGCGCCATCGTTCGGGCCGAGCACATACAGGTGCTCACGCCCGTTGTCGCTATTATTAGCCGAGAAGTACAGGGTATCTTGGTAACCGAACAATACCCGCGGTGATGAGCCGGTAGCGGCTGGCCAAACATCGTAAACATCGAGGATACCGGTGGTTAAATTAAGTTGAAATAACTCATCGCCAAAAGTGGCCTCGCGACCGGCGAAAAACAACGAGTTACCCACCACTGCAGGTTCTACAAAGCCATTCGCCGATTGCATAGCCACGGCTTGCTGGCTAATAGCAAATGGCGCGGCAGTGCTGCTGTTGGCGGCAACTTGGAACAATTGTAATGCACCGTCAAATTGGTCTTGGCTATACAACCACAGGCTAGTGCCATAGTGGAAGAAATAACGGGTGGTGACGTTTTCACCCAAATCAATGGCGGTAAGACTTTGGTCGGCGGGATTATACACCGCCGTAACTGGCATGCCCTGACTGATGCCGCTAAAGAAAAAACGGCCATCAAAGGCCGTTCCATCATTGATAAAGTCGAATTCAAGGGTAGTGCCTTGGGCCAGCGGCGCTGGCTCAGTGGTACCGGTGCTGGGGTTATAGCGATAGATTTTGGCTGGGTTAAAGCCAGCGGAACTCTCCAGCGCACCAAAATACACCACGCCATCAATCACCGAAAAGCCGCTTGGCTGCGAGCCGTTGTCGCCCGGCAAAATATCCTTCAGTAAACGGTTGGTGCCCGTCGCTGGATCAAACTCGTAGAGCTCGTAGCCAGCTCGCTCCTTGTTATTGAACCCGGATAAGATGAACTTACCATTCACCTCTACCACGTTTTTCTCATCGACGATCCAGCCTATGCGTTGGTCATTACCCTGCTGAATGTCCACCGCCAGTTGCGCCTGCTGCGCGTGTGCACCAGCCGATAACAACGACAACGGGAAAAGAATAGCGGCAGTAGCTGTTGCTATAGCGCCCTTGAGTGAAATGTCACGAATCGACATAAAGACTGCTCCAGAACCATTTGGTAGGTATTGTTATAGGCACTGCGCTATAGCAAACGTTGTATAAGTTGCTTAAAAATTTAGCAGAGGTTTTGCATTTTGCAAAGATCGCGTAAAGAAAATAATTACTGGAAAATTAAGGGGCAGGCACTTAAGGCTAAGGGGCAGGCACTTAAGCTTTTTTCGCTTAAGTGCCTGCCCCTTAGAAGTTTTCCTTAAGTGCCTGCCCCTTAGCAGTTGGTACGGCGGCGGAAGGCGAGCAAGAGGCCGCCGAGAGTCAGGAACCACCAGAAGGTGCCGGTAGCTGGGCGTACTTCGATGACCTCAGCCGGAGCGCGAACCTGCACGGTTAATACGCCGATGGCCTCGCCACCGCGGCCGTCGCTGACGGTGTACGCCACCGCAGCGGTACCGACAAAGTCTAACGCTGGCGTGAAGCTCACCGTGCTGCCGCTGTAAGCTACGGTGCCGCTACCAGTACTTACCGAGACCGCGGTGATGCTCAAGGTATCGCCATCGGGGTCGGCATCGTTAGCCAGCACATTCACACTGACTGCACGGCCGGATACCGTTACCGCAGTATCGGCAGCCACAATCGGCGCGCGGTTGGCCAGCACCGTGACCGCAACCGTTGCTACCGCTAACCCGCCATCGCTATCGCTAACCACATAGGTCACCGTGTCGCTACCAGCAAAGTTATTCAGCGCGTTGTACTGCAGGCGCGTGGCACCGCTTAAGATCACCACCTCACCGACATCAGCGCGAGCGCTCAAAATAGTCAGCAAGCTGCCATCTGGGTCGCTATCATTGGCCAGCACATCAATAATGGCAGAGCCTTGCCACACCACGCCAGCACTGTCGTCTTGTGCCAGCGGCGGCGTATTGCCGGCATCATTCACCGCCAGGCCGCCGAACATCTCCACCGCGCCGTCGGCAATGCCGTCGGTATCATTCACGCCACCATCGGTAAACTGCAGCTGCACGCAGCGGCTACCGGCCACAATACCTGGCTGCCATGCAGCCGCACCAAGCGCTGGGCAAACGCCAGCAACATCACTAGCACTCAGCAGTGTATCGGCGCCAGCCTGGGCAAATTCACGCCAGTCGCCACCTTGCCAAATCAACCACTGGGCGTTGGCAGGCAACGGCTCATCCAGCGGCAACACCACCGAAGCAGTCGCGCCAACACCAGCCAGCTGCTGCACACGGAAATCGTAGAAAGCGCCGATAAACCGATACGGTGTAATGTCTAAACCAGCGTCAATCACTGCACTATTAATAAACAGTGGCTGCTCTGGCACTTCACCAACACGCATAGAGCGGCCATCAGGCTGCTGCGGATAAGTCACCAACTGCGTACCACTCGTACTCACCGCTTCACCCACGCCCGCCGACAACTGATGCGCGACAAAGCTGGTATCGAGGTAATCGGCGATGCCGTTGCCGTTGCTATCGAAGCGGCCATCAATACAGTCGACAAAGCCGTTGTTGTTTTGGTCCAGCTCACACGACAACGTTACATCACGCGTTACCGCGTACAGCCCGTCACCACTGCGAGGGCCAGAGCCTGACACCCGTACCGTGAATGGCGTGGCGGCACGACCGCTTAGGCCACCACTATCAGTTGCGGTAACCACCGCGCGATATCTGCCATTGGTCAGACTGCTTGGATCAAAACTCAGCACCCCGTTCGACAGCTGATACGGCACGGTAATTGGGCTATTGGTGTCGGCATTCTCAAGCGCAAAGGTAATAGTCGCAGTATCACCCACGTTAGCATCGGTGACGGTATATCGTACCGCCACATCGCCGTTAGTCGGCACCACCAAGGGTTGCGGCAAGCGCACGTTGGTCACCTGCGGCGCCACATTATCTAGCTCCGCGGTAACCGTGATCTGCCGCACATCACCCGGGTTGCTAGTGCTAGCAATGCTATAGATCAGGGTATCGCCGTCGGCCGCCAGCCCCGGCTGCGCCAATAAAGCACTGTTACCGCTGGCAAAGCTCACGCTGACAGGCTGATCGCCAACCATCACCGTCACCTGATAGGGGTAATCGGGTGCTGGCCCGCTCAGCGTTAACGGTACGTTGTAGGCCGTACCAGGGGTCACCGTTAACGATTTAGCCAACGATACCTGCGGCCGAATAATCAGTTGTTGCGGTTTGGTCAAGGTTTCCGTGCCATTGGTGGCGCGCCACAACAGCTGATGACGCCCACTCTTATAGCTGCTTTGGAAATCCACCAACGACACCGCCAATGGCACGCCGGCACCATTGGTGGCTTGTGCGGTTTCAGCCAAAGTCACCACGGTATTCACGCCCGTGGCATTCAGGGTCAAATCAGCCGGAACCACCAAGTTAATAGTGGTATCGGCATTAATGGTCACGCTGGCAACCGCCTGAGCTTGCTCGCCGTCGGCGTCGGCAATGGTGTAGCTGACTTGCACCGTGCCCACATAAGATGGCGCTAAGGTCAGCGTTAACGCACTACTATTGTTGCTAACTGAACCTGGGCCCGAAGTCACCCGCGCACCAATGATTTCTAGCGTGTCGTTAGCATCAGGGTCACTATCATTCGCCAGCACTGTCA
>CAYXGO010000171.1:0-3607 GCA_964464575.1 uncultured Pseudomonas sp.
TAACTCCGGCACCTCAGCTACGTATTCTTTTAAGAAATACTCCACTGCCTTAACATCATGGTTGGTGGTACGCTCAATATCTTTCACCCGATTAGCATGCTGTTCACCGAAATGCTTAACCAGCCACTCCAAATGAGCGTTCGCGGCTTCAGAAAACGCCGGCACCTCGGTAATGTCAGCACAATTGGCTAACAGTTGTAACCAGCGGATCTCAACAATCACGCGATTGCGAATTAAACCATATTCACTAAATATGGGGCGCAGAGCTGCGGCCTTACTGCCGTAGCGGCCATCAACAGGGGATAGCGCGGTAAGCGCGGATAAATTCATCATGACTGAGGCTCCGATGGGGTGCGCGAGGCACGCAATAACTGTTGGGCAGCTGTAATCATACGCTGCCGAGAGAAAATGAATTGGCGTCGTTGTCCACCTTGCTGACGCCACAGCACAATATTGCGAAGTGCCGCTAAAAGTAATGCACGAATTTGATTTTGAACATTAATTTGCTTTAGATGATCAGGCTTGCCGGTAATCTTGAGCGGTTTACTCAGTGGTGAGATAACATCACTATAGAGGCCCGCCATCCCAGCAATAATGGTGTCTTGAGCAAAATGAAAATCATCGCGTTGGCGCTGAATATGCTGTAATCGTTCAGCGAGCTTGGCCATGCTTTGTGGGCGTTTATGTAATTGCCGCTCCAGCGCCATTAAGCCCACCATATAGCGGGTAATTTCGATATCCTTATGCTGGGTAGGGCCAATTTGCAAGATGAGGGTTTCTAAACCCCAGATTAATTCACCAGTATCTGGGTACATTTGCTCAAGGGAGGTTGGATTTAAATCCAGTACATTGAGTAACAATCGTTGTACTTGCTTACTATCACGTAAGCTGCCTTCTCGCGCAATTTGTTTTACCGCCGCTAAACATTGCGCTGCGGCGGCAAGCGCAGTGACCCGCGCAGACCACTGACTCACAACAGTACCTCATGATCGCTCATGCGCTGTTCAATAATACCGCCACCAAGGCACACCTCGCCGTCATAGAATACCGCTGATTGCCCCGGTGTAACTGCTGCTACCGGCGCATCAAATAGCACCTGGACGCGCTCGGCATCGATGTTCGTCACCATGCAGGGGATATCCTGCTGACGATAGCGGGTTTTCACCACACAACGCAACGGTGCTGTCAGCGGTTGACGGCTTACCCAGTGCAATTGACCGGCAATTAATCCGTTGGCATATAGCCGCGGATGATGTTTACCTTGGGCGACGATCAGCACATTACGCGCAACATCTTTGTCGACCACGTACCATGGCTCACCACTGTGCTCTGCCAGCCCGCCAATCAACAGACCTTTGCGTTGCCCTAGAGTGTGATACATCAAGCCTTCATGCTCACCAAGAACTTCACCATCAACACTCTCAATAGCGCCGCGCTTGGCGGGTAAATACTGTTGTAAAAAGTCTTTGAATTTACGCTCACCGATAAAACAAATACCGGTTGAATCTTTTTTATCGGCAGTCACTAGGCCTTGCTGCTCGGCAATTGCGCGCACCGCCGGTTTTTCTAATTCACCCACCGGAAACAATGTTTGAGCAATATGTTCATGGGACAAGGTGTATAAAAAGTAACTTTGGTCTTTATTGTCATCTAAACCGCGCAATAACTGGAATTGACCGTGCTGTTGACGGCGCCGCACATAGTGCCCAGTGGCAATGTAGTCGGCACCGAGTGCTTCGGCAGCAAACTGCAAAAAAGCCTTAAACTTGATCTCTTTGTTACACATGATATCGGGATTAGGAGTACGACCGGCGCGATACTCGTCAAGAAAATACTCGAAGACGTTATCCCAGTATTCCGCCGCAAAGTTGACCGTGTGTAAGGTGACCCCCAAGGTATCACAGACCTGCTGGGCATCAGCTAGATCGGTAGCCGCTGCACAGTATTCATCGGTGTCGTCTTCTTCCCAGTTTTTCATGAACAAGCCTTCGACATGGAAGCCTTGTTGCAGCAGCAAATAAGCTGATACTGAGGAATCAACACCACCGGACATACCGACGATGACTTTTTGCTTTGACGTGGACATGAGTACTCTAAACTTATGGATATCTGTTAAGGCAGAATTTTACCACAGCGGAGCTACTTCGCGCCACTCACCTGGGCTGAGATCGGTCAGATCCCAGGGCCCAATTTGCGCTCGAATAAGCCGCAAAGTAGGGTGGCCAACCGCAGCAGTCATGCGTCGAACTTGCCGATTCTTACCCTCGCGAATGGTCAAGGCTAACCAGCTATCAGGAATACTTTGACGCACCCGAATCGGTGGATTACGAGGCCAAACTGCTGGCGCCTCAGGTAATAGTTTGACCTGTGCCGGCAGCGTCATTCCGTCATTGAGCTGCACCCCTTGGGTTAATTGCGCTAATGCATGTGCCGATGGCACTCCTTCGACCTGAACCCAATAGGTTTTTGCCATTTTATGTTTTGGGTCACTGATACGATGCTGCCAATTGCCATTATTAGTCAACAGCAATAAGCCTTCGCTGTCTTTGTCAAGACGACCGGCAGGATATACGTCAGCAATGTCAATGAAGTGTTTTAAGGTGATATCAGCCGCCTCGCCACTAAACTGTGTCAACACACCATAGGGCTTATTGAACACGATTAAGCGTGATTGCTGCGGTGCAGGGCGTCGAATCGGGTTAACTTTACGCACGGTAACTGCCAAACTAGCGAATGATTCGTTAATTATGCCATAATCACCCCAATAATCGACTATTGAGATGAGTGCGTGAATCAGCAAAAACCAGCCACACAACGGTTACCAGTGGGTGACTTCAGTCGCGCCTTGCGCGGCGATATCAAACTAGCAGTAGGTGCCAGCCTGCAACGCAGTTGGGATATTACCTTGCGATGCTTACCGATTATGCTTACCGCGCTGGCGCTAGTGATTGCTATTAATTTGTTGTTACAAGGCCTGTTTGATCAGTGGATCCCAGTGGATCCAGAACAGCCCAATTTGCGCAATCAGGTGTTACAAGGTTTGATTGGTATGTTGGTGATGTCGCCATTGGTGGCCTACTTAAGTTATGCCGGACTGCTCAATGCACGCGATGAAAAACCGCTCTGGAGCCATTGGCAGTGGGTGCTGGGAGCCGCGCAACGGGTCATTGCGGTGACCGCTATTCAAGCTGTGCTCATGGTGATTATTGTGTCGGTGATCATTGTGCTGCAGCTGGCACTGGGGCTACCCTTGGGTTTAGTCATGGCGTTATTATTTATGGCCTTGGCCTACCTGCAATTAAGTTTTATTTTAGCGGTTCCGTTAGTACTTGATCAGCAACTTACAGCTGTGCGGGCATCTATCGGCTCATGGCTAGTAGTGAGTAAGGTTAGTTTCCCCGTAATAACGCTATTTGGTTTGATGCTGACCATTCTGTTTATCAGTGCGCTGCCGTTGATGTTGGGGTTGCTGTTTACCGTACCAATGCTGTTCAATCTAACTGGGGTGGTCTACGATCAACTCATTGGGCCGAAAACTGAGCCGGAGTTAGCCGTCGTGGAGGATGATCATGTTGCATAAACTTGGTTGGTTGTTAGCCGCTGTGGC
>CAYXGO010000172.1:0-3563 GCA_964464575.1 uncultured Pseudomonas sp.
TTCATGATGTAGGAGTAGGGGTTGAGCGACTGGCTGTTGCCGGGCTCCTGGATGAACGGGTCGACACTTAAGAACCGGCCTAAGTTGTAATCGTACACCCGGCCGTTCATGTGAATCAACTGCGCTTCATCGATGTGCTCGTGGTCGGTGAAACCCCGCATGGTAAAGGGTGTGCCACCAGCAACATTCCACAGTGTTGCTGACGGGCTGGCCTGCATGGTGCCATAGCGTGGCTTGCCAAACGGGTCATAGCTGCGGTGCTCTAGGATGAGGTTGTTGTGATTGCTAAGCGTCACCACCGAGCCTAAACGGTCGCGTAGGGTGTAGGTAATTTCATGGCTGGCCATCGCCACCGTGTTTGATAGTCATGACAATCCTTGGCGTTTAAGGGGTGGTCCTTTCTACTTTTTATACACCTCTATTCATAAATGACAACGATTATTTAACGTTGTGTCGTTATTAGCTAAAAAACTAACCGATTAAATTTTTCTATGTGTTGACGCGTAATAACAGCCTTATTTCCCCCGGCTAGTCATTTTTACACAACACCAACGACCTAGTCAGAACGGGAGTATACCTACTACTCCCACTCGATGGTGGCTGGTGGTTTTCCTGAGATATCGTACACCACGCGGGAGATACCATCGATCTCATTGATGATACGGTTGGAGACTTTGCCGAGTAGATCGTACGGCAAATGCGCCCAACGTGCGGTCATGAAATCGATGGTTTCTACGGCGCGTAACGCCACCACCCAATCGTATTTGCGGGCATCGCCCATCACGCCTACTGAGCGCACCGGTAGGAATACCGCAAAGGCTTGGCTGACTTCGTGGTAGAGCCCGGCATTGCGCAGCTCAGAAATGAAGATGTGATCAGCGCGACGCAAAATGTCGCAATACTCTTTCTTCACTTCGGCCAGTACCCGCACCCCTAGGCCTGGGCCTGGGAATGGATGGCGATAGAGCATTTCGTAAGGCAAGCCTAGCTCTAAGCCAATTTTGCGTACTTCGTCTTTGAACAATTCACGTAATGGCTCGACTAGCTTCAGCGCCATGTCTTTCGGCAAGCCACCGACGTTGTGGTGCGATTTGATGACATGGGCTTTACCGGTTTTAGAACCAGCTGATTCAATGACGTCGGGGTAAATAGTGCCTTGCGCTAAGAATTCCACGCCCTGAATGCTGCTGGCTTGTTCGTCAAAAATCTCAATGAACACGCGGCCAATGATTTTGCGCTTGGCTTCTGGGTCGTGCTCACCGGCTAAAGCTGATAAAAAGCGCTGCTCGGCTTCAACGTGCACAATGTTGAGACCATAATGGTCGCCGAACATTTCCATCACCTGTTCGGCTTCGTTTAAGCGCAGCAGGCCGTTATCGACAAATACGCAGGTCAGCTGTGAGCCAATAGCACGGTGCAGCAACATGGCGGTCACCGAGCTATCTACCCCGCCCGATAAACCTAACACCACTTTGCCGGTACCCACTTGCTGGCGAATACGTTGTACCGCGTCTTCAATAATTTGGCTGGGTGTCCAGTTGGTGTCGCAGCCACAAATGCCGGTGACAAACTGCTCCAGCATGCGCATGCCTTGGCGGGTATGGGTCACTTCAGGGTGGAACTGCACGCCGTAAAACCGCCGCTCAACGTCAGCCATAGCGGCAATTGGGCAGGTTGGCGTTTGCGCAATCACGCTAAAGCTGTCCGGTGCCACTACGACTTTGTCGCCATGGCTCATCCACACGTCTAATTGCGCATTGCCATTGCTGTGTAAGCTGTCTTCAATGTTTTTGAATAACTCGGTGGCTTGCAGTACTTCGACTTGGGCATAACCAAATTCGCGCTCGGTTGAGCCTTGCACCTGGCCACCTAACTGCGCCGCCATGGTTTGCATGCCGTAGCACACGCCTAATACTGGCACGCCGGCCTGAAATACGTAGTCTGGCGCTCGCGGTGAATCGGCTGCAGTGACAGATTCTGGGCCACCCGAGAGAATAATGCCCTGTGGTGCAAACTCTTTAATATCTGCGGCGTCAACATCCCACGCCCATAGTTCGCAATACACCCCGAGTTCGCGCACGCGGCGGGCGATCAGCTGGGTGTACTGTGAGCCGAAATCAAGAATCAGAATTTTCTGTGCATGAATATCTTGCATGTTTTGTTAGCCCATCCGGTAGTTCGGTGCTTCTTTGGTAATTTGCACATCGTGCACGTGTGATTCGCCCATACCGGCGGCAGTGACCTTCACAAACACTGGTTTGGTTTGCATTTCGGCAATGGTAGCGCAGCCGGTTAAGCCCATGGCTGAGCGAATACCGCCCATTTGCTGATGGATGATATTGGCAATAGGGCCTTTGTAAGCCACCCGCCCTTCAATGCCCTCAGGCACCAATTTTTCGGCTTCGTTGCTAGCTTGGAAGTACCGATCTGACGAGCCATTGCGCTGATTCATGGCGCCAATACTGCCCATACCACGGTAGGATTTGTAGTAACGACCTTGGTACAGCTCAACTTCGCCTGGGGCTTCTTCGGTACCGGCTAACATGCTGCCAACCATGACACAGGCGGCGCCAGCCACAATGGCTTTGGCGATATCGCCCGAGAAGCGAATGCCGCCATCAGCAATCACTGGAATACCGGTGCCTTTGAGCGCTTCCACGGCATCGCTGATGGCAGTGATTTGCGGTACACCACAGCCGGTGACAATACGGGTGGTACAAATAGAACCTGGGCCGATACCGACTTTGACTGCATCCACACCTGCTGCGGCGAGCGCTTTGGCGCCCTCGGCAGTGGCCACGTTACCAGCAATAATAGCTAGCTCAGGGTAGGCTTTGCGGGTACTAACTACGCGGTCAATTACACCTTGCGAGTGACCGTGTGAGGTATCAATCAACAATACGTCTACGCCAGCTTCAACCAAGGCGGCAATACGCTCATCGGTGCCGGGGCCAACGCCTACTGCAGCGCCTACGCGCAAGCGGCCCAATTCGTCTTTACAGGCGTTAGGTTTGTTTTCAGCTTTGGTGAAGTCTTTGAGGGTAATCATGCCAACCAAATGGAATTGATCATCCACCACCAAGATTTTTTCAATACGATGCTGATGCATCAAGCCCAAGATTTCTTCGCTATCGGCATTGGCTTTTACCGTTACCAAGCGCTGTTTGGGCGTCATGATGGAGGTAACCAGCTTGCTGTCATCTTTTTCAGCGCGGGTATCGCGGCCAGTGATGATGCCCACCAGTTCGCCATTTTGTTGCACCACCGGAAAGCCATGAAAGCCATGCTCAACCGCTAAGGCGCGAATTTGCCCAAGCGTGGTATCTGGAGTAACGGTCACTGGGTCAGTAACCACGCCACTTTCGTATTTTTTCACCTTACGAACGTGGGCTGCTTGGTCAGCAATGGTCATATTCTTGTGAATAAAGCCCATGCCGCCTTCTTGTGCTAAAGCAATGGCGAGCGACGCTTCAGTAACGGTGTCCATAGCGGCGGAAACCAGCGGAATATTCAAGCTGATCGAGCGAGTTAACTGGGTTTTTAGGTCGGCCGTATGGGGTAAT
>CAYXGO010000173.1:0-3563 GCA_964464575.1 uncultured Pseudomonas sp.
GCGGTTGGCCTAAACTTCAGCGCTGTAGCCATGGATGCGGATACTGATGAGCGCTTGGGGCAATCAAGACAATTGGCACTTGATTTGCAGCGCGCCCTCGGTGCAGTGTTGATGCCGGCTATGCAAAATGAAGGGCCACTTGCAGCCATTGCAGTGTGCCATGAGCAAGCACCGGAAATAGCTGAACGTATTTCGCTACCGAGTGGAGCTCAGGTGAGTCGCACCGCGTTGCGGGTGCGCAATGTGAGTAACCAACCATCGGCAGAACAGCGCCTTATACTTGAACAGATGTTGCAACAGTTACAACACGACCCAACGACCACACCAGAGAGCTGGCAAACCAATCAAGATGGTCGTCAACAGTATATGAAAGCAATCGTGATGCAGCCGCAGTGTATGGCCTGTCACGGCCACTCAGTAAAGCCCGAGGTTCTCTCGGCTATTAATCAGCGCTATCCACAGGACCAAGCGACAGGCTTTGAAGTGGGCGACTTGCGTGGTGCGTTTGTGGTGACTTGGCCGGGTAAATCTAACCCGAATTAGGGTAAATGCTTGATCCTGATCAACAATCGGTTAGCTAAGAATCATTACAATGTGGGTATATCAACCATTTAGGTGACCCAAGGAGTAGTGTGATGAAAAAATCGTATGTTGCTGGCGCGTTAGCTATAGCCCTTGCCGTGACTCCGGCGCTGGCCGATATTAGCGTGAACGTGGGTGCAATTGGGGTGATGCCCAATGATAGCAGCGGCTCATTGAATGTTGTTGAGCAGCTTGCCAGCTTACCAGCAGGATCGACCGGCGTTAACGTCAATACCAATACTCAGCTCGGTTTGACCTTTGATTATAAAGTCAGCCCCGAGTGGACGGTGGAGTTGATTGCCGCTACGCCATTTAGTCATGATATTTATGCAGACGGCGCGTTGGCTGGCCTAAAAGTTGGTAAAACCAAGCATTTACCACCTACGCTGTTGGCCCAGTATCATTTCCCCATGAGCAATGACCGTTTCGACCCGTTTGTTGGGGTGGGGCTGAACTACACCTGGTTCTTTAGTGAAAAAGTAGACGGTGCATTGGTTGGTGCTTTAGAGGGTTTGGGTGCTACCACGCCAGCAGATGATATCAGCCTAACGCTAAAAAACAGTTGGGGCTACGCTTTGCAAGCGGGTGTGAATGTCAAACTGGATGATAGCTGGGGCCTACACTTTATGGTCAGCAAAATGGATATTGACACGGTCGGTTCGGTTAAAGTGAATGGCGCTACCGTGCAAACCGTCGATGTTCGTATCGACCCAGTCGTCGCGATGGCGGGCATTCGCTATACGTTCTAAGCCAAATGCAGGTATACACGAAGCGACCTACGGGTCGCTTTTTTTTGACTGATCCATTATTTTAGTTTTGACTTAACTAACACAGTGGTAGCCTAATCAAGAGTCAACAGCAGGAGTCCATCATGAGTAATGCCGTAGTCAAAGCCTTTCTTGACGATGATAGCGAAACGTTCAGCTATGTAGTGTTTTGCCCAGACTCCAAACAGGCCGCAGTGATCGACCCAGTGCTCGACTTTGACTACAAATCAGGTCGCACCAACACCAAGGGCGCCCAGCGCTTGGTCGATTACATTGTCGAGCATAAATTGCAGCTGCAATGGATCTTAGAAACTCACGCCCATGCCGACCATCTATCGGCGGCTCCGTTTATTAAACGGCAATTGGGCGGTCTAATTGGTATTGGCGAGCATATTCGTGAGGTGCAGAAAATCTTTAAAGAGGTGTTTAACCTGGAAAAAGAGTTTTTGCCCAATGGTGCGCAATTTGATCGGCTATTTGCCGATGATGAGCGCTTTCAGATCGGCCATTTACAGGTTCGTGTGCTCCATACGCCAGGCCACACCCCGGCTGATTTAGCCTATATTGTGGATGAGCAGCTGGCATTTGTTGGTGACACCTTGTTCATGCCCGATGTCGGCACCGCACGCTGTGATTTCCCTGGCGGCAGTGCGGCTATTCTGTACACCTCCATTGAGAAAATACTGGCATTACCCGAGACCACGCAAATTTATGTCTGTCATGACTATCCACCCGAGGGTTCCGACCGCGGTCATGAATATATGACCACAGTGGGAGCACAAAAACGCCATAGCAAACATGTCAAAGAGGGCATCAGCCAGGCTGAATTCGTCGCTATGCGTGAAGCACGTGATGCCACTTTGCCCATGCCACGACTGATTTTACCGTCTATTCAGGTCAACATTCGCGCTGGTAACCTGCCACCGGCCGACGACAGCGGTAAGGTGTACCTCAAACTGCCGCTGAATTTATTGTAATTATCAGTCATCGACGGTAATTCAGCGCTAATCAGAAAAATGTCATAAAAGCGTCATATTTATCCACGTTTAAGCCGCTAGGATAGTGCTATCTCAGCGGCATAGCGCGGTAACATGAAGTTTTATCAGCAAGAACTCAGTTGGTTGTCCTTTAACGAAAGGGTGCTGCAAGAAGCGGCCGATGTCAGCGTTCCGGTGATTGAGCGGATGCGCTTTTTAGGTATTTTCTCCAATAATATGGATGAATTCTTTCAGGTCCGGGTGGCTGATGTTCGCCGCGCAATTTACTTTGCGCCAAGCACCGAAGAGCGCGATGAGGCCAGTCAACTGCTCACCCGTATTCAGCAAAAAGTCATGACGCTGCAAGAGCAGTTTGATCGCGTTTACGCACAAGTGCTCAGTGCGCTTGCCGAACATGGTGTGCATATTCTCGATGACAGCCAATTGAATGATAGCCAGCGCTTGTGGCTCGCCGCTTATTTTCACGACAAAGTGAAGCGCCATGTGGTACCACTGTTGCTCAATGAGCGCAGCGATTTGGTGCAAATTCTGAAGCAAGACCGCATCTACTTATTTGTTGAGCTGAATTACCAGCAACAGCTCAGCTACGCCGCTATTGAAGTGCCTACCGACCATCTGCATCGCTTTGTCGAGCTTCCGCGCCAGCGTGGTAGCAAAGTAGTCAGTGTGACGCTGCTGGACCATGTGGTCGCTAGCCATTTGCCCGATTTATTTGCTGGTATTGTGGCGTTTGATGAGCTGACCTATTTTTCCTTCAAAGTAACGCGAGATGCCGATTATCGGGTGCCACACGATATCGACCAAAGTATTTTGGAGCGCATGGAAGAGGGTATCAAACAGCGTTTTCGTGCTGACCCGGTGCGGCTAGTGTATGACAAGCGCATGCCCGGGCGCATGTTGCGCTTTCTCTGCGATGGTCTTGATATGGATGCCTATGACTCGATTGTTGGCGGTGGTCGTTATCGTAATACCCGTGATTTCGCCCAGTTTCAGCAACTGGGGGCGGCTAATTTAGTCAACCCAAATCAACTGCCATTGCAGCATCCGGGTATGACCAAGCACGCTAATGTGTTTGCCAATATTGCGGCAGCCGATGTGTTACTGTATTTCCCATATCATAGCTTTGCTGCGGTGACTGAATTTGTCCGTCAAGCGGCTTACGATCCGGCGGTTACGCGTATTGCTATTTGTATCTATCGCGTGGCCCGTGATTCAC
>CAYXGO010000174.1:0-3551 GCA_964464575.1 uncultured Pseudomonas sp.
GATTATGAAATTTCCATCGAGATTTCTGAGCAAGACCTACAGCGCTACAACCTAACTTTTCAGCAAGTTGTTAATGCTGTTCGCGGCACTTCAATTGACGTTGCCGGCGGTTCGATTCGCACACCAAATGGCGATATTTTGCTGCGCGCCAATAACCAGGCCTACGTGGGCGATGAGTTTGAGCGTATTACCCTGATCAACCGTCCTGATGGCACTCGTCTCACTTTGGGTGATATCGCCACGGTCAAAGACGCCTTTATTGAGCGTCGCCGCTTCAGCGAATTTGACGGTAAGGCAGCAACCTTTGTGCGGGTCAACTCGGTGGGTGAGCAAAGTGATTTGCAAGCTGCAGCCACAGTTCGTAACTATATTGAGCGCAAGCAAAAAGAACTGCCACCCGGTGTGCAAATAGCGCATTGGGGTGATTCCTCCTATTACTTGCAAGGTCGCCTCGATTTAATGACCAGCAACATGATTGGCGGCAGTATTTTAGTATTCATTTTGCTGTCACTGTTTTTACAGTTGCGCCTAGCATTTTGGGTCATGATGGGTATTCCTATTGCCTTCCTCGGTACCATTATGCTGATGCCGATACTGGGCATCTCGATCAATATGATCTCGTTATTCGGCTTTATCTTAGTGCTCGGTATCGTCGTCGATGATGCCATAGTGATCGGTGAAAGCGCCTATTCTGAGCTCGAAAAGCACGGTAAATCGGTGGAAAATGTGGTACGTGGCGCTCAGCGAGTCGCCATGCCGGCAACCTTTGGGGTGTTAACCACCATGGTCGCTTTTGTGCCGATGCTGATGGTGGGCGGAGCGCAAGGTGCTATTTGGGAATCCATTGCCTGGGTGGTCATTATTGCGTTGGCGTTTTCGTTGATTGAATCAAAGATGATCCTGCCGGCTCACATTGCCACCATGAAATTTTCGCGCCAGCAGCCGGAGCGCTTAAATGCATTTCAACGTACCCGCAATAAAATTTCTGACAGCCTGAAGGTGTTTGTTGATAACTACTACACACCATTCTTGGCGCGTTGCTTGCGTAATCGTGGCATCACTTTGGCAGCATTTATTGGCCTGTTTATTGTCTCGATCGGTTTAATCTCGGGTGGCATTGTGCGTTGGGTATTTTTCCCTAATGTGCCGAGTGACTTTATCCAAGCACAGGTATCGATGCAGCCTGGTACCTCTGAGCAGGCAACGATTGATGCCGCCGAAATCGTTGTGGCGCAATTAAATCAACTCAATGCCAGCATCGAAGCTGAATCTGGACTCCCGGTGGTGAAACATACCAACGTGTGGGTTAACAGTGGCAGTGCTACCGTTTTCGCTGAACTTGCCAAAGGTGAGGAGCGTGAGGTTGACGGCTTTGCCATCATCAATCGCTGGCGTGAATCTGTGCCAGAAATTGCTGGTATCAAAGCGTTGAATTTCCAAGGCAGTATTGGCATGGGTGGTGGCTTTGATCTGGAGTTTCAATTTACCGGCGAGAACTTGCCGGAACTTGCCGCTGCGGCGGCTGAATTACGCCGCGAACTATCCGGCTTCGCAGGGGTATTCGACATAGAAGATACCTTCGGTGAAGGCAACAACGAGGTGGTGGTCAGTCTCAAGCCACTGGCCACGGCCATGGGGATTAGTTTATCTGAGTTAGCCACGCAAGTACGTTACGCTTTCTACGGCGCTGAAGCACAACGTATTCAGCGTGGTGACGAAGAAGTACGAGTCATGGTGCGTTATCCACTGGATGAGCGTACCTCAATTGGCGATTTAGAGAACATGAAATTACGCACTGCAGATGGTGCGCTCATTCCATTTACTGAATTAGCAGATATTGAGTTCGCCAAAGGCTATAACTCCATTGTTCGGGTTAATCGTGAGCGTTCTGTCAACGTCCGCGCGCGCGTCGACAAAGCCAGCGTGCAACCGTCTGATATTGTGCGGCAAGTACGTGCAGAGCGCATTCAGCCAATTCTTGATAAGTACCCGTCCGTTGGTTTTAAACTGGAAGGGGCATCGCAAGATGAGGAAGAAGCAACTGACTCACTAGCCCTTGGTTTCCTGCTGGCACTGTTAGCTATTTATGCACTGATGGCTATCCCGTTGAAGAGCTATAGCCAACCGTTCATCATCATGTCAGTGATCCCGTTTGGTATGATTGGTGCGGTGGTCGGCCACTGGGTACTGGGTATGCCAATATCGATTTTGAGCTTGTTCGGGGTTATTGCCTTGGCTGGTGTTGTGGTCAACGACTCGCTGGTTATGGTTGATTATGTTAACCAAGCGCGACGCGAGGGGACACCGCTGGCAACTGCCGTGTTAGACGCTGGTGGACGCCGTTTCCGCGCTATTATTCTGACCTCGCTGACCACCTTCTTCGGCTTATTGCCGATTGTGCTGGAGAAGAGTATGCAAGCGCAAATGGTGATCCCAATGGCGGTATCGTTGGCTTTCGGTATCCTATTTGCCACAGTGATCACCTTGATCCTGATCCCGTGCTTATACCTGCTGTTGGATGATTTCAAGCGCTGGGCGCGTAAGATCCTCTCCTGGTACGGTTTGGCCAAGCCAGCAACCAATCAATTAGACCCAGATAACGTGTTGAAATCTTAGGGTCATATTTTCGTCATTCAATGGTAAACTAGGCCTCATAAGCTAACTCCATGTGATACCGTAGCACTCAGCTACGGTATCCATTTTCTGGCAAGGACAGTCTTATGAATTTGGCCCTCAATGATTTGCTGGCATTGTCGTTTTTCGTCCTGGTGTGGTTCATTTATACCCAGTTTGCGCGGGTACGTGCGCGCTCAACATATAGCTTGTCGTATATTTTACGACAGCTTCGTATTGACTGGATGTCGACCTTAACGCGCAAAGATCACCAAATTGCCGATGCCGCATTACTCGGTAATGTGGAACGCACGGTGACCTTTTTCGCTTCCTCAACCATTCTTGTACTTGCTGGTGTGCTGACGTTACTGACCTCGGCCGACAAAGTGGTGGAAGTGCTCAATTCCATCCCTTACACCGCCGCCACATCGCCAGAGAAAGTCCAAACCAAGCTAGCGTTATTTGCCTTAATCTTTGTGTTTGCCTTCTTTAAGTTTACTTGGTCTATTCGCCAATTCGGCTTTGTATCGGTGTTAATGGGCGCAGCGCCACAATACCGCTCGCCAGAAATTACCGACGAACAGCGCAACGTGTTTGCGCGTCAAGCCGCTAAGGTCATTGATCAGGCCGGCCATGAGTACAACAATGGCTTACGCGCTTATTACTTTGCCCTAGCGTACTTATGCTGGTTTTTACATCCGTATTTATTTCTTGCCTCGACTGCCGTAGTGGTAATGGTGCTTTATCGTCGTGAGTATCGCTCGCGGGTATTACGCGCCTTGCTGGCCACCAAAGGCTTATCGCCGGGGCGTATTCCACCAGAGGACCGCTAACCGTGCACACTAATGATTTTGAGGTACTGGCATGGACGCTTGGTCAGCAAGCTGTCAATCACGACTGTTTTCAGGGTGAGTGCGGACAACTCGAATTGTGGGACC
>CAYXGO010000175.1:0-3493 GCA_964464575.1 uncultured Pseudomonas sp.
AAGACATTAAAACCAAGCCCGTCAATGGCGGCGACCACGGCAATCAGCGCGGCAAAACTTGCCGCAATAGTGCGTCGCCCACCTTGATTGCGCCACAGCATAGCTACACCTAGGCCAATCATAATCACTAAGAAGGATGAACTGACCGAATGGAATAGGAGTAATTGCGTGGGCTCAAATAACCGATAGGCAAGCACCATACTGCCCGAAGCCAGCAGCGATAAAGCGGTGACTAGGTGAAGGACTGATCGACCTTGCAGATCTGTTTTAATAAACGCCATGCGGCAAACAACGCCCCAAAACTGATGAATGGTTCTATAACATCAGTATAAGCACAAATAATTGAGCGTGAATAGATCAAATCGCAGTGGTTGTATGACTCTTTATGCTGACCGTGCGGCAATAATAAGCCGTTGAATCAAACCATGATCGCGGGTAACCATCCAGTCTTTACCAGCGCGATCGCGAAATACCGCGTGGGTTAGAATGGGGTTACGGCTCAGTTCGCCGTGTAGGATCTGTAACGCGCGGCCATTGGTTTCAGCCGACGGAATACTCAACGAAGAAAATTTCTCTTCACCGTTGTAAAGGGTTATCTTACGATGTCTTACACTGATATCTTGCATAGTCGTGAGTAATATCCTTGGGTGTATACATCCGTTACGTCTTTACTCTACCTTGACAAGGTAAAGATGTCGATTTAACAACAGCCTATAAATCAATGTCATTTGCAATATCAGCATGTTGAATTTTTAGACAAAAACTAAGGAGCAGGCAGTTAGTGCAGGCATTACTCTCATCGATAGAATTATTGGCACAACAAGCCGGCGCAGCGATCATGGCGATTTACCAAGCCGATGACTTTGCCAGCGCCGCTGCGGTACAACAAAAAGCCGACACCAGCCCGCTCACCGCCGCCGATTTAGCGGCCCAGCGCATCATTAGCAACGGTTTGGCCGAACTCACACCGCAGTGGCCGCAGCTATCCGAAGAAGCAGCATTAACGCCGTGGCAACAGCGTCAACAATGGCAACGTTATTGGCTGATTGACCCGCTCGATGGCAGTAAAGAGTTTATCCAGCGCAATGGTGAGTTCACCGTCAATATTGCCCTGATTGACCAAGGTGTTCCGGTGTTGGGTGTGGTGTATGCGCCCGCTCTAGACAAGTTGTATAGTGCCGATGTGCTGGCCCAGCAAGCCTGGTGTAATGGCCAACTTATTCGCACTCAGCCGCCGCTTTGTGCCAATAACCCGCTGCGTGTGCTGGTGTCGCGCTCGCACCGCAGTGCTGCCGACAGTATCACTGAAGATAGCGCCACCGAGCATCGTTTGATCCCAATGGGTAGCTCACTGAAATTCTGCCTGATTGCTGAGGGCAACGCCGATATTTATCGCCGCCTCGGGCCCACCAGCGAATGGGACACCGCAGCGGGCCATGCCGTGCTGATTGCAGCCGGTGGCTCGGTCTGTACTCTCGATGGTCAGCCACTGCGCTACAATCAAAAACAACAATTGCTTAATCCGCATTTTATTGCGCGGGCTTAGTCACCGCGCTGGAGAATCATTGATGAAAACCAAACGATCGTTACTGTTAATCGTTGTATCGGCACTGAGCATCACGGCGTTACCGAGCTTTGCCAGCGACAGCTGCAGCTTTGTCGATATTCACTTTAGCAGCGATTTTGATAGCGGTCGGCTTGATGGCTGTGAGCAAACAGGCAGTGACAGCTACACCCTCACACTCAAACCAGAAAATACCCCGATTAATCCGAGCCCCTGGTACGCTTTTCAAGTGACAAATCAGTCCGATACTGCGCAAACCATCACCATCACCCTACTCTCAGATGGTGCGCCGGCCCGCTACCAACCTCGCGTTAGCAGCGATAAGTACAGCTGGCAGGCGTTGCCGTATGCAAAAGACCAACAACAAATGCAGTTCCAGCTCACCGTTGCTGATACTGTGTATGTGGCCGGCGGTGAGATTATCGACACCAGCTTTTATCCAAGCTGGTTAGCTGAACTAGCTCCAAATGCGCTGATCACTTTGGGTGAAAGTAGCCAAGGCCGCCCTATTCATGCACTCGAGCACCGCGTTGATGACAGTGATGATTGGCTAGTCATCATCGGCCGACAACACCCACCAGAAATCACTGGCGCCCTCGCTCTAGTCCATTTCAGCGAACTATTGTTCAGCGACGACGCCGCTATGCAAGCATTCCGCCAGCGCTATAACATTCTGCTGGTGCCGATGGTCAACCCCGATGGCGTGGCCGCCGGCAATTGGCGCCACAATGCCAATGGGGTTGACCTCAACCGCGACTGGAAGCGTCGCAGCCAAACAGAAACCCAGGCCGTACACGCCAAATTGATGGCGATTACCGCTGCTGGTGGCCGGATTCGCCTCGCCTTAGATTTTCACTCAACCTGGCGCGATGTGTTCTACACCATGACCGCCGATTATGTCACCGTGAGCGGTAAGCCGCTACAGCAGCCGCAACTGGTCAATGATTGGCTGACCGCCCTAGCCGCAGAGCTGGCGATGCCGGTTGAAAACAAACCCAGCCATAACCCCAACTCCGGTGTGTTCAAGCAATACATTGCCGACCAATTCGGGGTACATGGGGTGACCTACGAAGTCGGTGACCAAACCGACCGCGAGCACATCCAACGCAGTGCGGAAGCGGCTGTTAGAACGCTGATAAAGCAGCTATTTCCAGACAATTAAAAAGGGTATATGCTACAACAAATGCAATAGTTGGCTGATTTTCACACAGAGGGCAGAATGCCAAGGTATCTATCCGCAGTAGGTATGTTCTGGCTTATCATCATACTCATGGTGCTGACTTTCTTTGGTCTGCAATATGCCCCGGGCTTGGTCATCTTCAGCAATCATGATGATTTCTTGGTGGTGCATAGTCTATTTGAATACTACTCAGCCGCCATCGCCGCGCTGATAGTGTTGATCATGCTGCAGCAACACAGCACCATCAAACAACCGTCCAGTAAAGCCCTCATTGCTGCCTTTAGTCTGATTGTGATCATGGATATTTTGCATGCCTTATCGTATCCGGGCATGCCCAATCTCATTACCGAGAACCCGCTCGATAAAGCGATATTTTTCTGGTTAGTAGGGCGCAGCCTCGAGGTGTTTTGTTTTGCTGCGCTGCTGTGGCGTATTGCGATTCCGCTGACGCTACCACTGCTATTTGCTTTAGTGTTCACTATAGCCGTTGGTTTACTATTATTAGGGACGGTGCACGCCGATCTACTACCGGTATTTTATATCCCCGGACAAGGTCTACAGCCGCCGAAAATTTACCTCGAATACGGCATTAGTATCGCCAACTTTGTGCTCGGTATCTTACTATTTCTGCGCGCCCAACATGAGCAAAGCCGAGAGCTACAGCTGGTCGCCTATGCTGCAGTTTTGCTCGCCAGCGCCAGTTGGTACTTCGCCAGCTATACCGGCCCCAACGATTTAGCAATGTTTGC
>CAYXGO010000176.1:0-3488 GCA_964464575.1 uncultured Pseudomonas sp.
GCGTAATTCGTACACTGAGCGCCGTGTCACCACTTCGCGCCGGTGTAAAATAAAGCACTTGAGCATATCCGGCAGGTTAAACAACCGTGGCTGGTTTTTATCTAGCGCCACCATGTTGATACCAAACACCACTTGCATCTGGGTATTGGCGTACAAATGATTAAGAATAACTTCAGAGACCTCGCCGCGCTTAATTTCTATCACTATGCGCATGCCGTCTTTGTCTGATTCATCGCGCAGGCCGGTGATACCTTCAATACGTTTCTCTTTTACCAGTTCAGCAATTTTTTCAATCAGTTTGGCTTTATTAACTTGGTACGGGATCTCATTAACGATAATCGCTTCACGGCCATTGCTGTCGGTTTCGATAATCGCTTTGGCGCGCAAATGGATACGGCCACGCCCGGTTTTATACGCTTCAATAATACCGGCACGACCAGAAATGCTGGCTGCGGTTGGGAAATCTGGCCCAGGAATATGCTCCATCAATTCCTCAATGGTGATTTCTGGGTTATCAATCATGGCCAAGCAGCCGTTGATGACTTCGGTTAAGTTGTGTGGCGGAATGTTGGTCGCCATACCTACCGCAATACCCGACGAACCGTTAACCAATAGGTTCGGTACACGGGTTGGTAAGACATCAGGAATTTGCTCGGTGCCATCGTAGTTGGGCACAAAATCGACGGTTTCTTTGTCTAGGTCAGAGAGCAATTCGCTGGCAATTTTGGCCATTCGAATTTCGGTATAACGCATGGCCGCCGCAGAGTCGCCATCGACCGAACCAAAGTTACCTTGACCATCGACCAACATGTAACGTAACGAGAACGGCTGGGCCATACGAACAATAGTATCGTACACCGCACTATCACCATGCGGGTGATATTTACCAATCACGTCACCGACAATACGTGCCGATTTCTTGTAGGGTTTGTTGAAGTCATTGCGCAACTCGTTCATGGCGAATAACACCCGACGATGCACAGGTTTGAGGCCATCACGAACGTCCGGTAACGCACGACCGACAATCACGCTCATGGCGTAGTCGAGATACGAGCTCTTTAGCTCATCTTCAATATTGACCGGAACGACTTCTCTGCCGAGATCACTCATAGCTTTATCCCTAAACGACTATCTTTTTATAATTGTATGAATGCTTGCATTGTACCCGTAGCAGTGCCGCATCGCATCCTTTTTTCTGGCGCTTTTTTTACACCGAGAGGTTGGGTACACTGTACCGACTTTTCAGCCGAAGCAGAAGTACCTGATGCAAACCAACTCCAATAACGTTGACCCCAAAGAGATCGAAAAATTTAGCGCTATCGCCTCGCGCTGGTGGGATCCAGAGGGTGAATTTAAGCCCCTGCATCAAATTAACCCACTGCGACTTGATTTCATTCAGCGGCATTGCGCCGGCGTATATGGCCTCAAAGTGCTTGATGTTGGTTGTGGTGGCGGCATTTTGGCTGAAGCGCTTGCCAAAGCGGGTGCGCAGGTTACCGCGATTGATTTAGCCGAAGCTTCATTGCAAGTGGCGCGCCTACATGCGCTGGAGAGCGGCGTCAGTGTTGATTATCAGCTGGTTAGTGCCGAACAATTTGCGGCCCAGCATAGCGGCCAGTTTGATCTAGTTACTTGCTTAGAAATGCTCGAACATGTGCCCGACCCAGCCGCTATTGTACAAGCCGCGGCACAAGCGCTGAAACCGGGCGGTAAAATCATCTTTTCTACCCTCAATCGCACCATTAAGTCTTGGCTGCTGGGCATAGTAGCCGCGGAATATGTGCTGCAATGGGTACCAAAAGGCACCCACCAACACGACAAGTTTATTCAACCCGCCGAGCTACTGCGCATGACTGATGCCGCAGAACTTGAGCCGGTGGCGATGACTGGGCTGCACTATTTACCGTGGCGCGGCTTTTATATGGATGACGCCAATGTTGATGTCAATTATTTGGTGTGCCTATGCAAACCGTTGTAACGCCACATGCGGTGCTGTTTGACCTCGACGGCACCTTATTAGATACCGCTGATGATTTAGGCGCCGCGCTGAATGCCGTGCTAGCTGCAGAGCAACGCCCGCTAGTGGCTGCTGAACACTACACACCACTGGCATCTCATGGTTCGGCTGGGTTGTTGCGGTTCGCCTTTGGTGAGCAGTTTGAACAGCGCAAAGACGAGTTACGGCAGAAGTTTTTAGCCTATTATGCCGACCATGTGGCGGTGCATACACGTCTTTACGATGGCGTGGAACTGTTGTTACAGCAATTGGCCGCGCGCGGTATTTTAGCTGGTATTGTCACCAACAAGCCGCATGCACTAACACAGCTGGTACTGCCCTACTTTCCGAGCTTACAAGCGCTGCCGGTGGTGGTTAGTGGTGATACCTTAAGCGTGGCTAAACCGCATCCGCAGCCATTATTACATGCAGCCGACCAGTTGCAAGTGGTGGCATCGCGGTGTTGGTATGTCGGCGATGCCGAACGCGATATTCAAGCAGGCCGAGCGGCTGGTATGCATACCGTGTTAGCGCGCTATGGCTACATCCATGCCAATGATCAGCCCGAGGCGTGGGGTGCACATGCAGCTATTGAGCAGCCGCAGCAGTTATTGGAACTTCTTTCGTTGATCGACTAATTGGTCGATCACTACTAGATATAGTGGTGGATACCAAAAACAGCGCTAGATATTGTGTAAGCCGCGTGGTTATTGGCTTATATCGACTCTGTCTTAACAGTTTCTATGAAAGACCAAAATTTCATAAAAAAATAATTTAAAACGCTTGCATTCGCTAAGACGCTATAAGCACAAGACTTTCCGCGTGATGACTGATTTTTACCCGGTCAAAATGCCAGCATTCGCATCATCTCCCGCTTGATCAGTGAAGCAGAAGTGCTAATCTAGCACTATCTATCGCAACCCTAGATATAGTGTGCAATTGGGTCAAACCATCACTAGCCGCACTATATCTTGTGGCGACGTACAATAATCAAAAACGACAATTTATGGGTGTGCCGCATGAATCAACAACTGTTTGTGACTAAGCGCAGTGGCGAACGTGAACCACTGGACCTCGACAAAATCCATCGTGTTATCGACTGGGCCGCGGAAGGGCTAAACAACGTTTCAGTCTCGGAAGTTGAGATTAAATCGCGCATTCAATTTTACGATGGCATTAAAACCGAAGACATCCACGAAACCATCATCAAAGCGGCGGCCGATTTAATCTCCGAAGATGCCCCCGATTATCAGTATCTCGCGGCACGATTAGCGGTATTCCACTTGCGTAAGCTGGCATTTGGCCAGTTTGAACCACCGCATTTATATGACCAAGTCACCAAAATGGTCGCTAATGGACGCTATGACAAACACTTGCTTGACGACTACAGCCAAGCCGAATTTGAAGCGATGAACGACTTCATCGATCACAGTCGTGATATGAACTTCTCCTACGCCGCCATTAAACAGCTCGAAGGTAAGTACTTGGTACA
>CAYXGO010000177.1:0-2141 GCA_964464575.1 uncultured Pseudomonas sp.
TATTTGGTCTCAAAGCCGCGCTATTGCCACTCTACTTTTGGTTACCGCAAGCCTATGCAACCACCACCGGAACTGTAGCTGCACTATTTGCCATTATGACCAAGGTCGGTATCTACGCCATCATCCGGGTGTTCACTCTGATATTCGGTGCCGATGCCGGCGTTGCCGCTAGCTTAGGTTACGATTGGCTCTGGTGGCTTGGCCTAGCCACTCTCGCAGTTGGCGGCTTGGGGGTGCTTGGCAGTCGCGATTTACGTTTGGCGATTGCTTACCTGGTGGTTATTTCAGTGGGTACCATGCTTACCACTTTCAGTATGGGCAATGACCGTGCGGTGAGTGGCGTATTGTTCTATCTACTCCATTCAACCCTAGTCACCGGTGCACTGTTTTTGCTGGTTGATGTGATTGCTGCACAACGCGGCAAAACCGCATCGCGCATAATCAAAGGCCGCAAATTAGCCCAGCATGCTGCACTCGGATTACTATTTTTCGTAGCAGCAATTACCGTCATCGGTATGCCACCCCTATCGGGCTTTGTGAGTAAGCTATTTATTCTTGAAGCGGCGCGCACCGGCGCGCAAGTCGCCTTGCTATGGCCGTTGGTGCTATTCAGCACCTTCTTGGGCATGATTGCCTTATCGCGAGCAGGTAGCCGTATGTTCTGGCACACCCTTCCTGGCAAGCCGGCCGATATTCGCCACCCGAGAGGACAGCTAGCAACCATCGGAGTGCTGCTACTTGGAGCCATCGCGCTCACTATTTTTGCCCAGCCAGTGAGTGACTTTACCACCGCTATTGCTGATGATTTGAGTCAACCAGCACGCTATATTGAGGCAGTGTTGCAGTTGACTGGAGGCGACTATGAGTAAATTTTTGCCCGCGCCACGACTCAGCCTATTTCTCCTCGGTTTTTGGCTGTTGATTCAAAATAACATGACCCCCGGCTTGATTGTCGTTGGTAGTATTCTCGCTATCGCTATTCCGTTATTTACCAGTCGTGGCAGTGACTTTCATGTGCGCGTAGCACGGCCATGGAAAGCGGTTGAGTATTTTTTTGTGGTATTGCTAGATATTGTGAAGTCCAATTTCTCGATTGCCGCCATTATTTTGAGCCCGCGGCGCAGTATTTATCCCGCTTGGGTTGAATATCCGCTGTCTATTGAAGGTGAGTTGCCGATTACTATTCTAGCCAGCACGATCAGTTTAACGCCCGGGACCATCTCTACCGAATTTAGCCATGATGGTCGAACCTTACTGATCCATTCGCTCAATGTGAAAGATGCTGAAGCCATGATCGCGACCATTCAGCACCGGTACGAAAATCGATTAAAGGTGATTTTCCAATGCTAACAACCGTCTTACAGTTCGCTTTTTTCATGTTTAGTTTAGCGCTGTTGCTGAACTTACTGCGCTTTTTCCGAGGTCCAGATCTACTCGACCGGATTCTGGCACTCGATACGATTTATATCAATTCACTGGCGTTACTCATTCTGCTCGGCATGTGGCATCACACGTCATTTTACTTTGAAGCCGCTTTGCTGATTGCGATGCTTGGCTTTATTGGCACCGTGGCAGCAGCAAAATTTTTGCTACGTGGAGATATTATTGAATAATGGATACCTCAATGCTTGATACCTTGCCGTTTTGGCTAGAACTGACTATTTGCTTCTTTATAGTATTAGGTGCCTGTTTTGCGCTGATCGGCTCTATCGGTTTACTACGGCTGCCCGATTTCATGACGCGGCTACACGCCCCCACTAAAAACACCACCATGGGTGTGGGCGGGGTCATTCTTGGCTCATTGATTTATTTTGGCGTCACCACAGGTTTTAATATTCATGAACTGCTGATCGCTATTTTCTTATTTCTTACCGCGCCTATTAGCGCACATTTGCTTGCTAAAGCGGGAATGCATCGACAGTTAAAACTTACCGAAAATACTCGTGACTTGCGTAAAAAACCTGAACAATTTAGCGATGAACAAAGCTAACATCACATCACTTGAGGCGCATTTCTGCAACGTTCACTAACGTTCATACAGTACCAAAGCGCCTCATATAACAGCTCGATTTTTTGCTGCTGAGCTGGCAACGAATAAGCACCGATACGAAGATCATCGGTTATCACCGCAAAGCTATCTA
>CAYXGO010000177.1:2151-3471 GCA_964464575.1 uncultured Pseudomonas sp.
TGGTGAAGCTACCGTTAACCTCAAGATCGCGGCTATGAATATCGCTGATCAGGCTTTGACTCGCCTCGAGGAAACTGGTATCCAAGCCAAAGTTAGAAAAATCAATAGCTGTCGCCATCAACACTGGCGTTGCTGCTGCACGTGCGATCAAATGCGGATTATCAACCGTTGCATTGGCTAAACGAATCGGTAACAGCACGCTGCCATCGGCACGATACTCTAAATAGTCGGCAAGTGGCGCTACCACCTGTTCAGCAACACCAGGGTCCACGCCTAGCGCCTGTAATTGAAAGCCGTCGACAATGGTCACACCGGACACCCCATGTGGCGTTGATGCTAACGAAAAAGATTGCACAACGGCGTCTAAATCGGCCGGCCAGGCGGCGTGTTTTCGATAAAAGTGCAATACCCCCCGATGCCAGAACAGCAGCTCCTGCTGCAATTCGATAGCACTAAGCCAGCGCTGGTCTACTGGGTCTAAGCGGTGTTCCTGAGTTAGCCAAAAGCTACTAAATAGCATCATCAGCGCTACCGTAAGGGGTAAAAAGAAGCCACTCTGGCGATGTTGTTTTGTCACCCTGCTTAGTCCTCCAACTGCTGGGATGCGCGCTGCAGTAGCATTAACGACTGCAACAAGCGTTGATAGCCTTGCGGCTGCCCTGATAGGTGCTCTGTGGCTGGCAAATAAGCGCTACCATGCAGCATCAATTCGCTAGCTTGGCGTAAGCGAATGACTGCCATGTTTTGCCAAATTGCTGGCTGCTGAGGCTGATACCGCAAACATTTTTGATAGGCATTAAAGGCCGCGTCATAGTGATGCTGACGAAAGCCGATATGACCTAAATGGCACCAACCCAAGGTTAAGCTGGGATCGCGCGCCAGCAGTTTGCGCCATAGGCCTTCTGCCAGTTCCAGATCACCTTGTTGATAAGCCAAAGTGGCGTTTTCAATGGCCGGCTGCATTGCCGTTTCAGTAAACTGCGGCGCCGTCGTTTGACAGCCGAGTAACGTCAATAACGCAACAGCTGCTAGACTAGGACGTAACATGGTTAGCATCCTTGTGTTGAAACCGCACTTGTTTGCCAAGCCAATACTCCAGCGGTAACGCACTGCCCGCCTCACATTCGATGATCGAGCTGGCAGCGGCCATACGTAGCGCCTGCCAAGGCCGTAAATTGCGTCGCACGGCGACAATTTGAAATGCATCATTCAGACCAATCACATCAAGCGCAACGCGTAATGTGAAGCTGTGAACTGCTTGGCATCGTGGAAACCAAAAGGCACGATTTACCGGAATATTGGGAAACTTGCGCAGGCCAT
>CAYXGO010000178.1:0-3450 GCA_964464575.1 uncultured Pseudomonas sp.
AAAACGGCAGCGCTGGCAGCTGCTCGCCCATCGCCAGTTGCGCCACCCGCGCGCCAGCCAGCTGGGTGAAGGTTACCCCAGCACCACAGTAGCCCATGCTGGTGAAAATATTCGGGGCCGGGCTATAAATGCGCGGGTAATCATCCAGCGCCACACTCACCCAACCACTCCAAAAATACGCTGGCGGCTCGATGCATAACACCTGCAGCTGTGGGAAGGTGCGCGCTAATGCCGCCAACAGGTGCTCAGCATAGTGCGGCTTATCGGCGTCTTTACCGCGAATAGCGCCACGCCCACCAAACAGTAAACGACCATCGGGTAATAAGCGAAAGTAATATTTCAGCGCCCGGGTATCCATCACCAAATGCTCACCGCTAAAGCCAATTGCCGCGAGTTCTGCCGCGCTCAATGGTCGGGTGACCAACACACTCGAAAGCACCGGTAAGCTACGCCCATGTACGCTGGGGTGAAGATGATTGGGGGTGTAACCATTACTGGCGAGAATCACTTTATTGGCAATAATTCGCCCCTGCGTGGTGTCGAGTTGCTGACGCCCATCGGCTAGGCTGTGCCAGTGCTGTACTGGGCAATGACTGAATAATTGTGCACCGGCGGCCACGGCCTGGTTGGCAACACTGCTGGCCAGTAGTAACGGATTCAGCCCGTAACTGTGCGGGAAGTGCAGTGCCGCATGGGCTTGCGGGCTGGTGATATAAGCCGCGAGGGCGTCGCGGTCGAGCCAGCGTGTCTGCGGCTCGTAGTGTGCAAGCGCCGCAAACTGACTACGTAATAAGCCCACCGCAGCGGCACTGTGGGCAATCTTCAAATAGCCGCCCGGTTGCTGCTGCAAGCGCTGCGGGCAGGCCTGTAAGTGCCGCTCAAGGCGCTCAAAAGCCATGGCATATTCGTGTTGAATGCCTCGTGCGACCTGCTCACCACAACGCTTGGCCCATGCCGCATAGCCTAAGCGCCCGGTACTGGGCATGGCAAAACCGGCATTGCGACTAGAGCAGCCCCAACCGATATCGTTGGCTTCGAGTACCACCACCTGTTGTTGATAACGCTCGGTTAGCTCCAGCGCGGCATTAAGACCGGTATAACCGCCACCAATCACCACTATCTCGGCTTGCGCCGGTACTACGGCGCTGCTGGTGGGCCAGCTGGTAACCGTATGCTGGTGCCAATAACTGGTGGCAGCGGGACGGTGAGGGCCGGGGCAGGCATCATGCAATGGGTCGTACATAGCGGGCGTCGCCGTGGACAGATTCATACTAACTGCCAGCCCCTTACGATTAATCGAAGTTGAGGATCATCTCGCCGGCGGTGCAATGGCAAATACCATCACAGACCGGACAGTGGTAGCCTTCGTGCACCGATATATAGTGCCAACGATCAGCATGTTCACGAATCAATTCGCCACCGCAGCGGCTGAAGTAGGAATAGGCACTGTTGTTCGGGCTTTGCATCCAAATGTGCGCTAAGCCGGCTTTGCAGCCTAGCTTTTTAGCCTCTTCAATAGAACGCTCTAATAACAAGCGGCCAAGACCGACGCCGCGAATACTGGCATCGACCGCGGCACATTTAAAATACACCATGTGCTCAGCAGCAACCGGCCACGCCGAGGGCGTGCAGCACTCATCAATGGGCCACTGACCGGGTGCAAAGGTTAACCGAATACCCGCTAACTGGCCGTCTACATAACCTAACCAATTCAGGTTAATGCCTTGGCTGAGGCCGCGCTCGGCATAATCGGCCAAGTTCTCAGGGGTGAGATAATTATCCCCATGAACACGGTTGCCTAATTCAATGACGGCCGCGTGGTCGGCGGCCGTAAGAGGTTTCAGTTCAATCACTGGTGCTGTAGTAGCGGTCATAACATCCCTATCACTACGACGGGTTAGTAACGATAGTCATCCGACTTAAACGGTCCTTCCACAGCAACATGAATATAGTCGGCTTGTTGCTTGGTCAGTTGCGTGATCACGCCACCAAAACCTTGTACCATGTAACGCGCCACTTCTTCGTCGAGTTGCTTCGGTAATACCTCAACCCGTAGCTTGGCAGCTTTCTCCGCCGCTGGCAAGGTGGCGAACTGCTCGGCGAACAAGTGCATTTGCGCCAGTACTTGGTTGGCGAATGAACCGTCCATGATGCGGCTTGGGTGACCGGTAGCGTTACCGAGGTTCACTAAGCGGCCCTCAGACAGCAGCAACAAGTAATCGTCGGCAGCGTTGCTGCGGAATACTTTATGCACTTGCGGCTTCACTTGCTCCCAACGCCATGCTTTACGCATAAAGGCGGTATCAATTTCGTTATCAAAGTGACCAATGTTACACACCACAGCGGTTTTCTTCAGCGCCGCCAGCATGTGCTTATCACACACGTTGACGTTACCGGTGGTGGTGACTAATAAATCGGTGTTACCCAGCAAGGCGGTATCTACGCTGTTGGCGGTACCGTCGTTGATGCCGTTGATGTAGGGCGACACCACTTCGTAGCCGTCCATACAGGCTTGCATGGCGCAGATTGGGTCAATTTCAGTGACCTTCACAATCATGCCTTCTTGGCTCAGGCTTTGCGCTGAACCTTTACCGACGTCACCGTAGCCGATTACCAGGGCTTTTTTGCCCATCAGCAGGTGGTCAGTACCGCGTTTGATGGCATCGCTTAAGGAATGACGGCAGCCGTACTTGTTGTCGTTCTTCGATTTGGTGACCGAGTCGTTGACGTTGATAGCAGGAACTTTCAAGGTGCCTTTTTTCAGCATTTCTAGCAGACGGTGCACACCGGTGGTGGTTTCTTCGGTAATACCGTGAATTTTGTCGAGCATTTGTGGGTATTTGTCATGGATCAACATGGTCAAATCACCACCGTCGTCGAGGATCATGTTGGCATCCCACAGGCGGCCATCTTCATGACAGGTTTGCTCTAAGCACCACTCGTATTCTTCTTCGGTTTCGCCTTTCCAAGCAAATACCGGAATACCGGCCGCAGCAATCGCCGCCGCAGCATGGTCTTGAGTAGAGAAAATATTACACGATGACCACCGCACTTCAGCGCCTAATTCCACCAAGGTTTCAATCAATACCGCGGTTTGAATGGTCATGTGAATACAACCAATAATGCGCGCGCCTTTTAAGGGTTTGCTATCAGCATATTTGCGGCGGATGGTCATTAATGCCGGCATTTCGCTCTCGGCAATAGAAATCTCCTGACGGCCCCACGCAGCGAGGCTAATATCGGCGACTTTGTAATCTTGAAAATGGCTCATAGCTTTCCTTATTCGTTCAAGCTGATTAGGACATCTGAAATTCTGGTGCGTGTTGCAGTCGAATCAATAATTGTTGTTGGCGATCAGCGCTTAAGCGCGGGCCAAATTCGCTGACTACTTCAGCGGCGGCATGGCTGGCCAACAGCGGGTGCGCCAGGCGTGACAGTTCGAAGGCGCAG
>CAYXGO010000179.1:0-1742 GCA_964464575.1 uncultured Pseudomonas sp.
TTTTTCAAAGCCGCCCACCACCAAGCGCTTCAAATAGAGCTCTGGTGCAATACGCAGATAAAGCTGCATATCTAACGCATTATGATGGGTGGTAAAAGGCCGTGCTGTGGCGCCACCTGGAATGGTTTGCATCATTGGTGTTTCGACTTCTAAAAACTCACGCTCGGCTAAATAGCGGCGAATATAATCCACCACTTTGGAGCGCATGATGAAGGTCTCGCGCGACTGCTGGTTGGCAATCAAATCGAGATAACGCTGGCGATAACGGGTTTCTTGGTCGGTTAAGCCATGGTACTTATCCGGTAACGGTCGCAGCGCTTTGGTCAGCAGCCGCAGTTCATCTACTTGCACACTGAGTTCACCAGTGTTGGTGATAAATAAGGTACCGCTAGCACCCAAGATATCGCCCAAATCCCATTTCTTAAAGCCGTCGTTGTAAACGCCTTCAGGCAGGTTATCCCGTGCGGCATAAATCTGGATCTGGCCCGACATATCTTGCAGCGTGGCAAAACTCGCCTTGCCCATGATCCGGCGAGTCATCATCCGCCCTGCTATGCTCACGCGAATACCTTGCGCCGCTAATGCCTCTTTATCAGCGTTATCATACTGTGCATGCAACTGAGCGGCGGTGCTGTCCCGACGAAAATCATTGGGAAACGCCACCCCTTGTTTTCGCAGCGCCGCCAACTTCGCTTTGCGCTCAGCAATTTGCGAGTTGAGGTCGAGCTCTGGGGTTTGCGTTGTATCAGTCATGGTAAAATCCTATGTGCCGTTGCTATGCGTATTACAAACCTGACTTCAGGCTTGCTTCAATAAAAGGATCAAGCGCGCCATCAAGCACAGCTTGGGTGTTACGGTTTTCAATGCCGGTGCGTAAATCTTTGATACGCGCATCGTCTAGAACATACGAGCGGATCTGGCTACCCCAGCCAATGTCAGACTTGGTGTCTTCCAGTGCTTGCTTCTCGGCCAACTGCTTCTGTAATTCCATTTCGTACAATTTTGCCCGCAGCTGCTTCATCGCAGCATCACGGTTTTTGTGCTGTGAGCGGTCCGCCTGACATTGCACGACAATGCCCGATGGCACGTGGGTAATACGAATAGCCGAGTCGGTGCGGTTTACGTGCTGACCACCGGCGCCTGAGGCCCGGTAGGTATCCACCCGCAAATCGGCTGGGTTGATCTCAATTTCAATAGAGTCGTCAATTTCAGGGTAGACGAACACCGAGGCAAACGACGTGTGACGGCGATTACCCGAGTCAAACGGCGATTTGCGCACTAATCGGTGCACCCCAGTTTCGGTACGTAGCCAACCATAAGCGTATTCGCCTTGCACGCGCACCGTGGCGGATTTGATGCCTGCTACTTCACCTTCAGAGAGTTCGGTGATTTCCACTTTGAATTCATGCGCGTCGGCCCAGCGTAAATACATACGCAACAGCATGTTGGCCCAGTCTTGTGCCTCTGTTCCGCCCGAGCCTGACTGAATATCCACATAGCAGTCGCTGGGGTCATGCTCACCGGAAAACATACGGCGGAATTCCAAATTAGCGAGCTGCGCTTCGAGTTGTTCGAGTTCCGCTACTGCCTCGTCATAAGTGGCTTCATCATCCGCCTCAACAGCTAAATCAACTAGCCCTTCAACGTCTTCTAAGCCTTGTTGCAAGGTACGTAAGGTATTCACCACTTGCTCCAGCGCAACCCGCTCTTTACCTAATGCCTGCGCGCGCTCTTGATTACTC
>CAYXGO010000179.1:1752-3447 GCA_964464575.1 uncultured Pseudomonas sp.
GTTCGAGTTCACGCGATACTTCTTCTAAGCGCTCGACCTTCAGGTCGTAGTCAAAGATACCCCCGAAGGGTTTCGCTGCGCTTACGCATCTCTTTGATGGCTACATATGTGGCATTGGTTTCAAACATTTTGACGGCTCACCGAAACAAGTTCCTGAAAAAGGCGGCTATTCTAACGTAAAGCGACGAAATGCTCTAGTTGCAGCTGCACCGAAGTGTGACCACGGAAGTGATTTAATTGTAATGCGTACAGGGCGTGAATGCGCTGCACCGAGGGATCGGGCCAAGTCGCCACATCAATATTGAAGGCAATAGCATCAACGGTCACTCGGTCGGGCCCCTCAAGTACCAGTTTTAAATGCTTTTCGCCCACTAAGCGTTGTTTCAGCACAGTAAACTCGCCATCAAAACGTGGCTCAGCAAAACCCTGCCCCCACGGCCCTAAGCGCTCTAACAATTCAACAAACGGCCGTTGAAAACCTGAGGCATCGAGTTCGCCATCAGACCACAGAGTTTGGGTTAATTGGTCGGCGCTAAGCCAGTCTGCGGCAATGGCGGTGACCGCTGCGGTGAAGGCCTCGAGATGCTGCGGCTGCAAGGTCAATCCAGCAGCCATGGCATGGCCACCAAAGCGCTCAATCAAATGTGGATGCATACTATGCACACGCTCGAGCAAATCACGAATATGTAAGCCCGGAATTGAGCGCGCCGAGCCTTTAAGCGTGCCATCATCGGCTTGAGCAAAAGCAATCACCGGCCGATGCACTTGTTCTTTCATACGCCCAGCCACTAAGCCAACCACACCTTGATGCCAACCAGCTTGGTAGAGCACTAAAATAGGCGGCAGCTCAGCCAACTGTTGTTGTAATTCAGCCACGTAATGCTGCGCTGATTCACGCATACTGGTCTCGATAGTTCGCCGCTCGCGATTAAAATTATCGAGTTGTTGCGCTAAGCCCAACGCCGTGGGCAAATCTGCCGCCAACAAACACTCAATGCCGGTGGCCATGTCGTCCAAGCGCCCAGCGGCATTAATGCGCGGCCCCAAACTGAAGCCTAGATCACTGGCCTGCAAACGTTGTGGCTCACGCCCTGCTACCTGCAATAACGCTTGAATACCGGGGCGACAATGGCCACTGCGGATCCGCTGTAGACCTTGCTGCACCAAAATACGGTTGATATCGTCAAGTTTGACCACATCAGCCACCGTACCTAGCGCTACTAAGTCTAACCAATCGGCTAAATTGGGCACCGCCTGGCCGCGTTCGCGCAATTGTTGGCGCAGCGCTAATAACACATAAAACGCTACCCCAACGCCGGCAATGGCTTTACTGGGGAAGTTACAACCGGGCTGATTTGGGTTAACAATGGCATGGGCGTTGGGCAATTCGTTACCGGGTAAGTGATGGTCAGTCACCACCACCTGTAAGCCAGCAGCACGCGCTGCATTTACCCCAGCGTGGCAGGATATACCGCTATCGACGGTAATAATCAGCTCGGCGCCAAGGTTAATTGCTTGCGCTAACACTGCAGGAGACAAACCATAACCATCGGCAAAGCGGTTTGGCACAATGTAATGCAAGCGTTTAGCACCCATAGCTCGCAGCACCGTCACCATCAGCGCCGTGGAGGTGGCACCATCGGCATCAAAATCGCCGCAAATACAGATCACCTGGTCGCTAAGTATGGCATCAGC
>CAYXGO010000180.1:0-3440 GCA_964464575.1 uncultured Pseudomonas sp.
ACAAGTACGCGCGGCCGACCAGTTGGCGTTAATCGATACTGTTGCGTTAAGCGGCAGCGCTATTCAACCGTTGTGGGAGTTGTTGGGTGATAGCCATACCCAGCTGGTGATTCATGCCGGTGGTGAAGACTACGAGATCTTATCGCAGCAGATGGGGCATATCCCGACCCATGTATTCGATAGTCAAATTGCCGCCGCCTTTGCCGGCAGCGGTGAGGCGCTTGGATACGCAGCCTTGGTTGAGCAATACACTGGTATGTTGGTGGATAAATCACAGTCCCGCACTGACTGGATGCAACGCCCATTGGCACCAGAACAGCTCGACTATGCGGCACTGGATGTCGACTATCTGTACGAGATTTATCCGCAGTTACTGGAGCAGGTCAGCAACAAAGGCGTTGCCGACTTGGTTTTGGCCGAAACCGCCGAGCAGATTACAAAGCGTGCGAGCAATCTGCCTGACGAGGCTTTGTATCTATTCTTTGGTAATGCCTGGCAGTGTAATGACCAACAGCTGCGAGTGCTGCGTGAGTTATTGATCTGGCGGCAACAACGGGCGCGGCAGTCGGATATTCCGCTCAGCTTCGTTGCCAAAGACCACAGCCTGTTAGAAATGGCACGTAAACCTATCAGCTCAGTGCAGGCGCTCAAAGGTATTACCGACTTATCACCGGTGACAGTGCGCTATAACGGCGATGCCATCATGGCCGCGATTGCCCGTGGCAAAGCCAGCACCGAGATGCTGGCGCCGCTACAACGCTTGACCGATATGAACGGCTATAAAGCCGCTTATGCGGCGGTGAAGCAACGCTGTGATGCCCTCGCTGCTGAACTTGATATCAGCCCTGTGCTGGTGGCGTCACGGCGGCAAATCAACGATACCCTGCACTGGTTATGGCAGATCCCGACTGATTGGCAGGCATCTTTACCCAAACCTGACTTGTTAAGCGGCTGGCGGGGCGCTAAGCTGGAAGCCGATCTGCTGCAGTTGTTGCAGCGCTAACTGATACGAGAAGCGCTCATGTTGTGTGCTATTTACCGCAGTTCGCGGCGCGCCGATACTTACCTCTACATGCCCCATCCGGCAGATTTCTCTACATTGCCGGAACCGTTGCGGCAACATTTTGGTCAACCTATAGAAGTGATGGTGTTTGCGCTGAAAACAGAGCGTAAATTAGCCCATCTCAGCGTGGATGAATTGCGGCGTCATTTAGACCAGCCTGGCTATTACCTACAATTACCGCCACCGGTGGAAAATCTATTAAAACAACATAAGGAGTCACAGGGATGAAACAGTTTTTGCTACTACTAAGTTTCACCGCCACGCTATTGCTAGGCCCATGGGCACAAGCAGAAGAGGGCGAAGCCTTTGCCGCTTATGTGGAGCAGCTGAAAGCCGAGGCGCTGGCTGCTGGTTACACGCAAGAAACCCTCGATAAAGCCTTTGCTGAAGTTAAGTTTTATAAAAAATCAGTCGAGGCTGACAAAAATCAGCCTGAGTTTAAGCTTACTTTAGATACCTATTTACCGCGCGTCGTGCCGGAATGGAAAGCCACGAAAGCGGTAGAGATGTATGCGAAACATCGTGAGCTATTAGAAAAAATAGGTGCTGAGTATGGCGTACAGCCGCGCTTCATTGTTGCGCTGTGGGGTATTGAAACCAACTTTGGCTCGTTTACCGGCGGTTTTGATGTGGTATCGGCGTTGACCACTATGGCCTATGAAGGTCGCCGCGAAGCGTTCTTTAAGAAAGAGCTATGGCATGCTTTGACCATTATTCAAGAAGGTCACATTGATGTTGCCAATATGAAAGGCTCATGGGCAGGTGCTATGGGCCAAACCCAGTTTATGCCAAGCTCATTTATGAGTTATGCCATTGATTATGATGGCGATGGTCGTAAAGACATTTGGAATTCCATGGGCGACGTGTTTGCCTCGGCCGCCAACTACTTAAAAAATGTTGGTTGGAATGACGATGTGACTTGGGGGCGGCAAGTGAAATTGCCCGATGAGTTTGATATCGAGCAAGCTAAATTAAGCATTAAAAAACCGCTGGCAGAATGGCAGGCCCTCGGTGTTCGTAGCATGGACGGCAGCGACCTGCCAAAGCGAGACGATATTGTTGCTGCGGTGGTGATCCCTGATGACCGCCAAGGTCGGGTATTCTTAGCCTATGACAACTACGACGCCTTAATGCGTTGGAACCGCTCGCATTATTTTGTCGCCGCAGTCGGTTATTTGTCTGATCGTATTCGTTTTCCGCGCTAATGAGCAGTACCACTGGGGCGTTAACGCCGAGTAAAATTGTTTGTGTGGGGCGTAATTATGCGGAGCATGCAGCGGAACTCAATAACCCATTGCCAGCTGAGCCGTTACTATTTATTAAGCCGTCCACTGCGGTAACGCGTTTGCCGCAGGTGCTTATTCCACCGCAGCAAGGGAGCTGCCACCATGAACTGGAATTGACGCTGGTGATGGGTAGCCCATTACGCCGTGGCAGCGCTGACGATGCGCTGGCCGCAGTTGCTGGTGTGGGTTTAGGGCTGGATTTAACCTTACGCGATGTGCAAAGCCGCTTAAAGGCTTCTGGGCAGCCCTGGGAGCGCGCTAAAGCCTTCGATGGCTCGTGTGCCTTAGGGCCATTTATTGATGTCACTGAAGTCGATTTAGCCGCGCCATTTGGGCTACAACTATTTAGAAACAACCAGTTGGTTCAGCAGGGCAATACCGCTGATCTATTGTTTCCATTGGCGCAATTGTTAGCCGATATCAGTCAGCAATTTACACTACTACCGGGCGATGTCGTGATGACCGGTACGCCTGCTGGGGTCGGGCCACTCACTGCTGGCGATCAGCTGCTACTCTGTTTGACTCAGGGCGCGGCTCGCTGGCAATGGCCGGCCGATGTCGCGTTTGATTCATGAAGCCGTTCTGGCAGACTAAAAAGCTCCATGAAATGTCCCATACCGAGTGGGAATCGTTGTGCGATGGTTGCGGCAAATGCTGTCTGAATAAACTGATTGATGACGACACCGAAGCGTTACATGTCACTGATGTATGCTGTGAGTTGCTCAACACCGACACCGGACAATGCAGTAATTACCCGCAACGCCATACCTTTGTGCCTGAGTGTGTAACCATTACCGCAGATAATCTCGCCACGCTCTACTACTTGCCGTTGAGCTGTGCTTATCGACGCTTGGCCGAAGGCCGTGATTTGGCGGCTTGGCATCCGCTCCTTAATAAAGGTGACCGCAGCGCTATGGTTGCTGCGGGGATCAGTGTGGTCGGCCGGGTGGAAAGAGAAAATCAATTGCAGACTGATCTGGAAGATCGCATCGTCACGTGGCCGCTGCGTGACTGCGATTAGCGGCTATTTTTGCTTCGATTTAACCGCTAGGTGGGCGGCGATAACGACTATCGCACTCACTGCATAACCA
>CAYXGO010000181.1:0-3432 GCA_964464575.1 uncultured Pseudomonas sp.
GACCTCTTCACCGGCTTCTAAAGCCATACGAATCTGCTCAAAAAAGTGCTCGACAATACTTTTGGCCACGGTTTTATTCATGCCAAACTTCTCAAACAAATGTTCTGCCATTTCTGCTTTGGTCAGTGCCATTTCTTACTCCCGTAGGGTTGCCCCAAATTCTGTAGCCAGCATCTCAACAACAGCAGCGATGGCTGCGTTGATTTCCTGTTCTTCTAGAGTCCGGTCGCTGCGCTGTAACGTCAGTGACAACGCTAAACTGCGTTGCCCCTCAGCCACGCCAGGGCCCTGATAAACATCAAACAAGTTTAGGTCAACTAGATGATTTACGCCAACATTTTCGATTGCAGCGATAATTTCACCGGCAGCAACCTGCTGCTTCACTACAATAGCAAGGTCGCGGCGAATCATAGGATACTTGGAAATTGCCTGCACACGCGGCACTGAGCGCTTAGCTATAGCATTAAATTCCAGTTCAAACACAAAGGTACGACCATTTAAACCGAGTTTCTTTTCAAACTGCGGATGAATTGCACCCACATAGCCAACCCGTTTGTCGGCGCGGAATATCGCTGCCGACTGGCCCGGATGCAGAGCTGGATGCTGATCTGCCACAAAGCGATATACATGGCCTTCGCCAGTAGCAGCCAGTAAAGCCTCAACATCACCTTTGATATCGTAAAAATCCACCGCCCGCTCACCTTCTTGCCAATGCTCAACATAGGCTTTACCGGCGCGCACACCGGCTAACATCGGCTGCTGACGTACGCCATTTTCAGCCTTGTGGTCAGGTACGAAACGCAGACCAGTTTCACAAAATGACAGGCTTTGCTGTTGGCGCTTTTGGTTATAGGCTACCGCACTCAATAAGCCCGGCCACAAACTAACCCGCATTGACGACATTTCAAGTGAAATCGGGAATGGCAAGGTTAATGCCGCGGTGTCATCAAATAATAAGGCCTGATGTTTTGGATCGACGAAGCTGTAGGTAATCGCTTCTTGGTAGCCACGATCAATTAGTAGGCGTTTGAAGAAACTCGCCGATAACTGCGCCTCATGACGTGGGATCATGCGCAATTGCGCGGCCGGAGCAGCTGCCTCTATACGGTGATAGCCATAAATGCGCGCCACTTCTTCAATCAGATCTTCTTCAATGGCAATATCAAAACGGAAGGTCGGCACCGTGACCTGCCAACCGCTCGCAGTGTTTTCTACGCTGAAGCCTAAGCGTTGGAAGATATCTTCAACCACCGCAGCACTCACTTGAATACCTAATACTTTAGCTAAGCGCTCGGCCCGCAAAGTCACAACCTTAGGTTGTGGCAATAATTCAGGCGCCACAACTTCAACGATGGGTCCAGCTTGACCACCACAAATCTCAAGGATTAAAGCGCTGGCGCGTTCCATCGCTAGGCGTTGTAATTCTGGATCAACGCCGCGCTCATAACGATGCGAAGCATCGGTATGAAGGCCAAAACGCCGCGCACGGCCAGTGATTGCTGCTGGCGCAAAAAACGCGCTCTCGAGAAAAATTGTGCGGGTGGTAGCGGTTACACCACTACCCTCACCGCCAAAAATGCCAGCCATAGCCAGTGCTTGTTGCTCGTCTGCAATAACCAAAACATCACCTTGCAAAGTCACCTGTTCACCATCTAACAGAGTCAGTACTTCGCCTGGTTTAGCCATGCGCACTTGTATCGCGCCACGCAATTGATCATTGTCAAAGGCGTGCATGGGGTGACCTAGCTCCAGTAACACGTAGTTGGTGACATCAACCACCGGGTCAATGCTGCGAATACCGCTGCGGCGTAGGCGTTCAGTCAACCACATTGGGCTGCGCGCTTGGCAATCCACGTTGTCAATCACTCGGCCTAAATAGCGCGGACAAGCCGCTGGTGCCAGCAATTGAATGCCGCGCTCGCTGCTGCTGGTAACTGCCACCGGCTCAATAGCTGGCTCGGTCACCGCCAAACCGTTCAACACCCCGACTTCACGGGCAATACCTCGAACTCCTAAACAGTCCGCGCGGTTTGGTGTGAGGTCAACATCCATGGTGCAATCATCTAATTGCAAATAGGCACGATAATCCATACCCACTGGCGCATCGGCAGGTAATTCAATGATGCCGTCATGGTCATCGTTGAGCCCCAACTCAGCACTCGAACACAGCATGCCGTTGGACTCTTGGCCACGCAGTTTGGCCTTTTTGATTTTAAAGTCACCCGGTAACACTGCACCAAGGGTAGCCACTGCGACTTTTAAACCAGCGCGACAATTCGGCGCACCACAGACAATAATGGCGGGCTCGTCAGTGCCAATATCAACCTTGGTAACTTGCAGTTTATCGGCTTCAGGATGGCGCCAACACTCCAGCACTTCGCCCACAACTACGTTGTTAAAGGCTTCAGCCACTGGCTCGATGCTATCCACTTCAAGCCCTGCCATACTTAACTGTTCCGATAACTCAAGCGATGACAACGCCGGATTAACCCATGTTCTTAACCACTGTTCACTAAATTTCATTTTGCTATCCGGCGCTTAGTTAAATTGTTTCAAGAAGCGAACGTCGTTTTCAAAAAACGCACGTAAATCATTGACGCCATAACGCAGCATGGTGAGCCGCTCAACGCCCATTCCAAAGGCAAAGCCGGTGTATTTTTCACTATCAATACCTACTGCGGCCAGCACCTTGGGGTGCACCATGCCGCAGCCAAGTACTTCAAGCCATTGCCCACCTTTACGCCGTACATCTACTTCAGCAGATGGCTCAGTAAAGGGGAAATACGAGGGCCGGAAGCGCACTTCAAGCTCTTCTTCAAAATAGTTACGCAGAAAATCAACCAAAATGCCCTTCAATTGAGTGAAGCTTACGTCGGTATCCACCATCAAACCTTCGACTTGGTGAAACATCGGCGTATGGGTTTGGTCGTAATCGTTCCGGTACACCCGCCCTGGCGAGATAATTCGCAGCGGCGGTTGCTCGGTTTCCATGGTACGAATCTGTACCCCCGAGGTCTGCGTGCGCAGCATGGTGGTGGGGGTGAAATAAAAAGTGTCGTGATCAGCGCGCGCTGGGTGATTACTGGGAATATTCAGTGCGTCAAAGTTGTGAAAGTCGTCTTCCACTTCTGGGCCTTCCACCACACGAAAGCCAAGATCACCGAAAAATGCTTCAATGCGTTGAATGGTTTTGCTGACTGGGTGAAAACCGCCGACTTGGGCACGACGACCGGGCAAGCTCACATCAATTTGTTCGGCCGCTAATTTGCTGGCCAATTCAGCCGCTTTGAGCTCATCATTGCGGGCATTGATGCTGTCTTGCACCTGTTGCTTGGCTTCGTTGATCAGCTGACCGGCTGCTGGGCGCTCTTCGGCACTCAATTTTCCTAAGCTTTTCAATTGCTCAGTAAGCAAACCCTTCTTGCCCAAATA
>CAYXGO010000182.1:0-3357 GCA_964464575.1 uncultured Pseudomonas sp.
ACGCTCATTCGTGAACGTGAAGCATTAGAAGATTTATGGAAAGGCGAGCGGCTACTGCCCGAGGAACGGACATGAACTTCAGTAAAATGCATGGCTTAGGCAATGATTTCATGGTGATCGACGCGGTCACCCAGAATGTTTACGTCAACCCTGAGCAGATCCGTCAATGGGCTGATCGCCATCGCGGTATTGGCTTTGATCAACTGTTACTGGTTGAACCGCCGTATGAACCCGATAGCGATTTTCACTACCGTATTTTCAACGCCGATGGTAGCGAAGTGTCGCAATGTGGCAACGGCGCGCGCTGTTTTGCCTTGTTCGTGAAGCAAAAAGGCCTGACCAACAAAAACCACATTCGAGTCAGCACCAAAGTCGGCAAAATGGTGCTGCACCATGAAAAAGATGGGCGCATTACCGTAGAAATGGGCATGCCACAATTTGCTCCGGCGCAGATCCCGTTTAAAGCCAATAAAGAAGAGCTCACCTATGTGCTGCGTGAAGCCGAGCACACCATTTTGTTCGGCGCCATGGGGCTGGGCAACCCGCACTGTGTGATTGAAGCCTCCGACATTAACTCTGCAGCAGTGGCCGAATTAGGGCCGTTACTGGCCACTCATGAACGCTTTCCTGAGGGCGTCAATGTGGGTTTTATGCAGATTGTTGACCGCGATAACATAAAGCTACGGGTGTACGAGCGCGGCTGTGGCGAAACCCAAGCCTGCGGCAGCGGCGCTTGCGCGGCGGCGGTAATTGGCATGCGTCAGGGTAAATTAAATGATACGGTAAACGTGGAGTTACCCGGTGGCAGTTTGACCATTCGTTGGCAAGCAGGACATTCGGTGCGTATGACAGGCCCCGCCGAACACGTCTTTGATGGACAATTACGATTATGAGCAGCAAGCCTTTAGAAGATTATCAAGAACTTGGTGATATCGTAGTAGATGACACCTTGATCGCTGCCTATTTGCAGCAGAACCCCGATTTTTTTGAACGTCACCCTGACTTATTGCAACAAATGCGGCTGCAACACGATGGCCGTGGCGCGGTATCCTTGGTGGAGCGTCAGCAGCAGGTGTTGCGTCAGCGTTTAGCGCAACTCGAAGAAGAAATTACCGAGCTGATGACCACCGCACGCCGCAATGAAGAGCTGTTTACCCGCTACAGCGAGCTCTACGTGCACTTGCTTTGTTGCCGTAATATCAGCGAAGTGATGGATGCCCTGCAGCGTACCTTCTCTGAGCAGCTGAATATGCCAGCACTGTCACTGAAGTTTTTTGATAGCCCGCTGGAATTGGCTGAGCAATTCACCTTTGCCGCTGATACCCACAAGCAACTATTGAGCAAGCGCTTTGCCCAAAGCCCCATTTATTTGGGCCGTTTAACCGCCGATGAACAGAAGTTATTGTTCCCCAATGAACAGATTGCCTCGGTGGCACTGCTGTTACTGGGTGAGCAAGGCGAACTCGGCATGCTAGCCATTGGCAATCATGATGCCAGCCACTTTGAACCGGCCATGGACACCTTGCTGGTGCGTCAGCTGCAGGCGCTGCTGAGTAAGATCTTGCCGCCACTGCTTGCCCATCATGAAGCTCTCTGAGGCGCGACAACGCTTTCTTCGCCATTTAACCGGTGAGCGCGGCCTAGCCGAACACACCCTCAGCAGTTATAGCCGCGTGTTAGACGCCGACGTACTGGAACTGGCGCAACAGCGTGTTGATAGCGTAGCGCAACTCAACTTACCCACTTTTGAACGACTGTTTGTTAGTTGGCGCCGGCGTGGTTTAGGCGATGCCTCGTTGGCCCAGCGGTTAGCCGCATGGCGCACCTTTTGTGGCTATGCCATGCGTGAAGGCTGGTTGCACGACAACCCCGCCAGCCAGTTGAAAGCACCGCGCAAGGCCAAGCGGCTGCCGAAAAACCTGGATGTGGATAGCATCAGCCAATTACTGAAACTCCCCAGTGATGACCCGCTGGCGCTGCGTGATGCTGCCATCATGGAGCTGCTTTATGGCAGCGGCTTACGTTTGGCCGAGTTGGTGGCGCTGGATATCGACGCCATTAACCCTCGTCACCGTGAACTACGGGTGATCGGTAAAGGCCAAAAGACCCGTATTGTGCCCTATGGTAAGTTTGCTGCCGAAGCGCTGCAGCGCTGGTTACCCGTTCGTAGCCAATGGTTGGCCGGTAATTTGACCGAGTTGGCGCTGTTTATTAGCCAACGTCAGCAGCGTATTAGCCCGCGCACGGTGCAACAGCGGCTGAATTTTTGGGGGCAACAACAGGGCCTGACCAGCAATTTACATCCGCACAAGTTGCGTCACTCGTTTGCCTCACACATGCTTGAATCAAGCGGCGACTTACGCGCGGTGCAGGAGCTACTGGGACACGCCAATTTGAGCACCACCCAGGTGTATACGCATTTAGATTTTCAGCACTTAGCCAAGGTTTACGATGGCGCCCACCCACGCGCCCGCAAAAAACGCGATTAGGATAACGCATGCAGTTTTTCCGTCGATTGCGCCCAGTACAGGCGCTTAGTTTCGATCTTGATGACACTTTATACGATAACGTGCCGGTGATGATCCGTGCCGAGCAGGCCGGCTATGAGTTTTTGCGTGATACTTTTCCGCAAACGGCTAATTGGACTATTCGTGACTGGGCGCGGCGCCGTAGTCATTTGATGCTCACTGATGAGTTGCTCGCCAGCGATATGACCGCACTGCGCTTGGCCACTATTGAGCAAGGTCTGCTAGCTGCAGGGGTTTCGAAAGCCGAAGCAGTAACGGGCGCCGAACAAGGCTTGGCGGTGTTTCTACGCGAACGCAATCAGGTGGCGATTAGCCCAGAGGTGCATGAACTGCTAGCCGATTTAGGCCAGCGTTACCCGCTGCTGGCGCTGAGCAACGGCAACGTCAACGTGGCAACCATTGGCTTAGCCGACTATTTCAGCTTGATCTTACAACCGGCGCCTCATCGCCGCGGCAAGCCGCATGCCGATATGTTTGTGGCGGCTGAAAAACATCTACCTGCCCTAAAGCCAGCTCAATTTCTGCATATTGGCGATAGTCCAAGCGCCGATATCTTCGGTGCCCAGCGTGTCGGCTGGCAGAGCGCCTGGTTCGCTGGCGGCCTCGGCCACCCCGAACAATTCAAAGTACTCCCCACCCTACGCTTTGATGATCTCAATGAATTAAGAGAGTTACTGCTTTAGCAAAAATGCCTTACAAGTAGCGCTTTAAACTCAGCGAGAATCTCTGCTGGGGATTGCTCGGTGAACCCACTCTGTTCAGCCAAGGCAAGTTTTTGGTTGATGGCTTCAACGCGCCGAGCGCGCCGGATCAAATCGTTAATCAGCTC
>CAYXGO010000183.1:0-3353 GCA_964464575.1 uncultured Pseudomonas sp.
GCCAATACCCGTGGCAAGGCGACGTGCAAGTTAACTTAGCCCACCGCCTTGACCGTGACCAGCAAAGTCATGCGATTGCGCTGCGGGTGCGGCCAGCGCTGCAAGCACTTGAGCAAGAAACTGGTTATAGCATTAAGTTGGTTGAAGTACCGCCGGGACCACCTGTACTAGCGCCCTTGGTCGCCGAAGTTTATGGTCCCGATTATGCACAACAACTGGTGGCTGCCGAAGGTTTTAAAGCGGCGTTTGCCGCGAGCGAGCATATTGTCGATATTGATTCCACCATTGAGGCGCCGCAAACCCGCTGGGAGTTAAGGGTTGACCAACAAAAGGCGGCGGAATATGGCGTATCGGTAGCGGCTATTAACCAAGCCATTGCCACCGCTGTCGAGGGCAGCAATGCTGGTTATTTGCGCGACCCAACCAGCTATCAGCTGATTGCGATTGAATTGCAGTTACAGCAAGCCGACAGTTCATCGTGGCAAGCACTCAGCCAAGTGCCGGTGATGAGTCAAAATGGTGAGCTGATTGCTTTATCAGAACTCACCTACCGCGTTGATGGAGTGCGTGAAAACGCCATTCACCGCAAAGATCTGCGGCCAGTGGTTTATGTCACTGCTGACTTGGCTGGAGGCGTAGATAGCCCGTTATACGGCATGATCGATATTCATGCGCAATTAGCGCAACAAGGGGTCACGCAAAATTTGATCGCAGCACCTAATAACACCGATGAAATCAGTGTGAAATGGGATGGTGAGTGGCAAATTACCTACGAAACCTTCCGCGATATGGGCCTTGCTTACGGTGTTGGCTTGATCATGATTTACTTGCTGGTTGTGGCGCAATTCCATTCGTATGGTGTGCCACTGATTATCATGGCACCCATACCGCTGACCATGATCGGGATCATGCCAGGGCACTGGCTGTTGGGTGCACAATTCACCGCTACCTCGTTGTTTGGCATGTTTGCCATGGCCGGAATTATTGTGCGCAACGCGATATTGTTAGTGGACTACATTCACCAGCAAACAGCGCTTGGGGTGAAACTAGAAACCGCGGTCATACATGCCTCGGCGGTACGTGCGCGGCCCATTATTTTAACTGCACTGGCGGCAATGATGGGGGGATTCTTTATTCTGGATGACCCAATTTTTGGCGGCTTAGCGGTATCACTGATCTTCGGTATTTTAGTGTCAACTTTACTGACCTTAGTGGTGATACCGGTGGTTTACTACGCCTACAATTATCGTAAGTACGTGAGCTAAATGCTCACGTACTGATCGTAATGCGCGAGCAATAAGCTTTGCGCACGTTGTAATGGTTCAGCGTGCGCAATGATTTGTTCTTTGTGCGCAGCCAGCAAGCGAATCATCACTTCGTTATCTTCATCACCTTGCCACATTTTCACATAGGTGCCCTGCTTGTAGCCGCGTAATTGGCGCACATTGTTCAGAGCGTTCTTACCGATATAGGTCAAATACACGCTATCAGCATCACCATAGGCATCAATCAGCATTTGCATCAGCACCGCAAAAAACTTGTCTCCGCAGCGTAGTGGGTGCTTACTATCGCCGTCAGCTGCCATGGCCGATACCAGCTCCTTGGCATCCTCAATCAATAGCTCTTCAGCCGCGCCTTGCAGAATCAAGTCACCCACCGCTTGCGCTGGCTCTTGCCCAGCTGCACACGCGTGCTCAATGGCATCCGACATAGCAAAATGCAGAATATCAATCAGCTCCATATTGGCCTGCGCCCAGTCAGCCGTCTGCTTTTTCCACCATTTATAACCGGTGTGATCAAAGTACTCGCCTAACTCAACCAAAATAGCTTTCACGTCATCACGTTTTACTTTGGGTGCCTGCGGATAGTCTGGGTCAATCACTTGGTTAAAAGCAATTTGCATGGCGACCAATTGCTGGGCTTGTTGTGGGGTCATGGAGAATCCTTTAGATAAGCTATTTTTAGCATGTTACTTAGAGTGTTTACCTTATCACGAAAGCGCTGAAAACACCTACGCCGATATGACAAATGGTATACTTGTCCTGGCCTCTCAATATGCCTATTGTAGTGGCCTAACGCATGACGCCAGAATGGCGGCTCACCTTTCTGTAGGAGGTCATTATGACCTGGCAAGCAATCGTGCCCATCATCATCGCTTCGGTGCTGGTGTTTGCTGCGTTATTTATTTATTTAATTCGGCTGCAAAACTTTAATCAGCAAATTCAACAAGCGAATAAACGCTTGGCCTTGGCTGAACATGAATTGCGCGAAAAGAATGTGCTCCTGCACCAAGTGTCGGTGACCGACAAACTCACCGGAATCTATAATCGACACCATCTCGATACCGTTTTAGCCGAAGAATTTGAGCATGCGCGCCGTTACCACCGCCCGCTATCACTGGTGCTATTTGATCTGGATCGCTTTAAACGTATCAATGACCAACATGGTCATCAGGTCGGTGATTATGTACTCACCCAGTTTGCCCGATTAGGCCGTGATAACGTCCGCCGTAGTGACACATTTGGCCGCTGGGGTGGCGAGGAGTTTCTGCTGATCTGCCCAGAACTAACCGCGCCGCAAGCCGCCGAAGTTGCCAACAAAATACGACAGTTGCTGGCCGACCGCCAATGGCAATTAGGCTTCACCCAAACGGTCAGCGCTGGCGTGTGCGAACGCGGTGATTTGCAATCTGTTGATCAATTCATTTCTGCCGTCGACCGGCAGCTCTATCGCGCCAAAGCGAGCGGTCGTAATGCCGTTTGTTGTGATAGCGACCAACCTGTCCCGCACTAATTTTTGTCGTTAAGTTTAGCTTAAGTATTAGGCGTTACGCTGCATCCATCCTAGTTGATGAGGTGTTTTATGTTGGCGTCTACCGTTACTACCGCAAATAGTCCATACCCGCAGTCCATCACTGCCCAGTATAGTTTTCACTATATCGGCCCGAGTCATGCGCTGCGGGCGACCGTTGAACAATTCATTTGCGCCAAATACTGGCTGTCGTTCGCTGCCTGCTTAGAGCAGCTACCGGTACACCTTATTGCCATTCTTGATCAACAACAACAACCGGTTGCCGCCTGTGCTCTAACGCCAGCTGCAGAGCAATCACTATTTTGCGAACACTATTTACCCCAGCCTGCTGAGCAACTGATTACTGCTTCGCCACAACAGTCAGTAGGTCGTCAACAGCTGCTAGAGGTAGGCTCCATGGCCTGTGTAGACCACCGCTACTTACCGCTTCTGTTCACTGCGGTCATTCACGCCGCCAATGAACTGCAACGGCCATGGTTGGTATTCACCGCCACCACGCCACTGCGCCGTCATCTCAAGCGCTTCAATTTACCCACCAACGT
>CAYXGO010000184.1:0-3315 GCA_964464575.1 uncultured Pseudomonas sp.
CAAGGTATAAGTCAGCTGCGATGTACCGTTAGCTGCTATCGAATAAGCGCTTGGGGTGATCGCCAAGCCAATTCGCGCGCCATCCACATTTAATGCCAACGGCTCACTTTCTAACCGACCAAAGCTGCTATCGGCATAGGCGATACTTGAATATTGCCCCGACGTATTGGTTGCTGTGGCAGCAAAACTCATGCTTAGGCTAGACCCAGCTGCCATGGTCACGCTTGCGGGCCAACTCAACAGACCGGCGCTAATAGTTGGTTCTGCCGTAGCAATACCACCCGCACCCGCAGCCGATGCCGCCACATAACTAAAACCAGCTGGCAAACGCGCCTCGACACTGGTCACATCAACTGCAACATTACCCACCGGATTGGTCACCGTAACGGTGAAGTTAGCTGTGCCACCAGCGGCTAACTCGGTTTCATCGACCGTGTAAGTAATCTCAGGGGCAATACCACATTCGTTGACAGTGGTACCAATGACATAGATTTGCTGCTCACTAACAGCTGGGTTGGCATACCAATTTTCACCCGCTGAAGGTGACAAGGTGGGTGAATGACTTGGGAATACTGCTTGTTGACCTGAACGCCAAGCGCCATCCACATAAATTTTATTTTGCCCGTCACCGGTCAAGTACGAGAAGGTCCGGTTATTGACCCCGCTTGGAGTCATACTGGCATCGATTTTAGTATTATCATCAAGTGCTTGCGCGCCAACTAAAATACGCCCTTTAGGCGCTAAACTGGAATCCCAGCTTGCCGTCCATTCGGTCAGGCTATTGGCAGTTCGTGTTGCTGAATCAGGAATTTTAGTCCACACCCCACCCGCATCATCGGGCAAGCCATTGCCATTTTGGTCAAACCAATAAAAAAACTCGACGGCTTGTACACTCGGCACAACAACGCCATTTTGCAGCGCTAAGGAATCTTGTACTATCGCAGTCAGCTCAACGTTACCCGGACAGCTGGCTGGTAACTCGGCAAAAATATCGGACACAATGGGTTGCGCATACGCTTCGGTTTGACTAAACGAGATGTAATCGCCAAATGGCGCCGGCTTGTTCGCATCCGCTAACCAGGCATCGTTGATAGCGCAATCTTTTTGAAATGGATTGTTTAAGCTGTTGGCGGTACAAAACAGCATCGATAACGGGGTATCACGAGTAATCGCGGGACCACCGATTGCTGAGGCATCAAGCAGAGAAATCGGTATTTGATAATCAACAAAGTACTCTGTACATGAACTGGTGCTGACTAATTTGGCGCGCGTAGAACCGTAATCCCATACCGTTTCATTGGCGCCATTTGGCCAGTTCTCGCTCGGTGTACCCGTAGCGAAATTCATAATCTTACCGGTTGGCCCAATAAACGCAGTAGGGTTGTGACCAATAGCGGTAACATTAGGGTCATTGGCGTAATCCAATGAATGATTATTGGTATTACTCCAAATACCCACTAGATTATCAATAGCAGTGCTCGGCGAACCGGACGAGCCATCAATATGCGCTGCTAAATCACTGTAACCATTACCATTAATATCAAACAATACGGTCCACAGCGCCGATGACCAGGGGTTTGAGCTACTATAATTACCAGCTGACGGCCCGGTGGCATAGTTGTGCGCCGGTGCTGTTACACGCCAGCGAAACATGAGCACGTCATCGGCTGGTGTAGCACCTTCATGTAAATAGTAATAAGCGCTAGGCAATGCCGTGTCTAAACAGGACGACGACACGTTAACGTAGGATTGCGGTGAAGTGCCGCCATTCGAATCATCTTTTGTACGCGGGTCATTGATGCTATTTTGGAAACGTGTATATGGCTTCCAATCACCGCAGTTTTCGGTACAGTCGAGCGGGCTAGTGGGCTCTGTCGGCCAAGCAACCGGAGCATGATGAACTGCTGCGCCAGCACCATTTTGCCATAATGGCGGAAATGGGTCCGCATAAACCAAAGCACTGCCGACCAAGACTATGGCGGCGAGTGACAATTTCAATGACTTTGGCATAGCAAAAAATGGGGCGGACATATTTATTAGTTTTTGTTATATGAGATTAAGTATTATGATTTAACAATAAAGACAATAACAGTATAATGCATGTTATATATCCACGTATCTTTAGCGTTAATAATGTAAAGGTGGTTCGTCGTGCAACGCACTATTGATAGCAGCAAAAAATCAAATTATTGGCTAATCGCTGGCTTAAGTTTGCTTGCTGTCGCGGTCAACTTTTTGCGTATCCCACTGTTTGACGATAACCAAATCTTACTCGGTAACGCCTTCGCTATTGCGCTGACCATTATCTATGGTATTCGCGTTGGCTTGCCGGTTGCCCTGCTAGCGAGTTTGGTGAGCTTCTATCATTGGGAGCACCTGTGCGGAATAGCCCCGTTTGTCTTCGAAGTGTTAGCCATTGCCCTAGCGATGAGATACCAGCGAAGCATTTTGCTCATTGGTGTGGTGTATTGGCTCACTTTGGGCTGGCTTATTGTGGCATTGCTGTACGGCAGTTTGGGGGACTATTCCGAAGTCGTCCTGCGCGGCATCATCCTTAAATATATCCTCAATGGCTTTTTCACCGTCTTGTTAGGGTTTGCTATTTTTCATGGCCTGCGCGTAGTCAAGGCGGAACCGCGAGTGAAATATCGCACCGAGCTTTCGGAAATGCTGGTTAATACCGGTTTATTTACCGTGCTATTTGTGGCGAGCTTAGTGATTTATTTTTGGCTGCGCGCTGTTAACGTTGAGTTGTATTTACAAACAGAAAAGCAAACTCAGTTCGTTACTCAGCTGATTGCAGATCGCACCAATACTCACTTTGAGCAAAATCATCTGGCTTTAGCAGCGGCTGCGCAGCAACTATCTGAGCAGCCAACGCTGCTAGAACTGCAGCGTTCCATAAGCGCCATTCATGACAAGTATCCCGAATTTATTACCCTACTTGTCACCGATGAGCGCGGCGACATTCTGGTCACCTCACCCATAGACGCTCTCGCTAACGCTGCTGACGTAATCAACGTTGCCGATCGAGACTATTTCTATAAAGTACAGCAAACGCTATTACCCTTTAGCTCGAATGCGTTTCGTGGCCGCGGCTTTGGTAACGATCCTATTGTGGCGTTGAGTGTGCCTTATTTTAATAACGGCAATTTCGCGGGTGTTGTTGAGGGTTCACTGAACCTGACTATGCTGGCACAGCTTGGCAATGGTATCGGTGCAGACCAACACTATTACCTGATCACCGATAGCAATAACCGCGTTGTCTTTGCATCTCCGCAATTTGGTTTTGATTTTCTTGATGAACTCAGCGGT
>CAYXGO010000185.1:0-3292 GCA_964464575.1 uncultured Pseudomonas sp.
TACAAACACCTGACCGGGCGTAAGGCTTTTATTTACTTCAGCGCCGACCGCCCGAGTTTTAACCCGCTCAATAAATTCACGCACCACAGGGAGAGCAACGTCGGCTTCAAGCAAGGCCATACGCACTTCACGCAAGGTATCTTTAATATTTTCTTCGGTTAAGCGACCGCGTCCACCAATATTACGGAGCGACTGCGTCAGCCGTTGGCTTAGATTTTCGAACATGCAATGACTCTCATTGACTGCAATTAAGTAATTTAATGGTGCCGAGTATATCGCAATTCAAGCAAAGTTTCCTGTTGCTATTGGGTTTAGCGTGAATCCTGCATATACTGCATGCATGCAATAACAAAGGTGTTCTCATGCTTAGCTTGCTTGTTCTCACTGTTGCGCTTTATGGCGCTAGTTCAGTGTTGTTATGGCGTCAGTTACGACAGCCGAAAGTAGCGCCTACGCTGCTTTGGGTTTTACCAGCTATGGCCCTGGCTGGGCATGCGTATCTGTTATGGAATCACCTCGAACTCGACCACTTTGATCATTTTAATATCACCACCAGTCTGAGTACTGTTGCCTTCATGGTGGCCTTACTATCCTTGCTGCGTAGCGGTCGAAGCGGTGGTTTATTACTACGCCCTGTGATTTATATTTTTGCCGCTGCCAGTGTGGTGTTGATGTACTACAGCCCAACCAATTGGGGCGCGCAAGTCAGTCATCAACAAGGGCTAATTTTGCACATTGTCCTATCGTTAGTCGCCTATGCTATTTTGGTAATGGCCACCTTATACGCCATACAATTGCTGTATTTAAATTATTTGCTCAAACATCATCGTGCCACCTTAGTCAGTCATCAATTACCGCCATTGATGACCGTTGAGCGTTACTTTTTTCGGCTGCTCACCACCGGCACATTCGTGCTCTTTGTCGCGCTAGCAACTGGTTTCGTCTTCCTCAATGATATGTTCGCGCAAGGCCAAGCACATAAAACGATATTAAGCCTGATAGCCGCTGCACTGTATCTGATTGTGGTGGTGTGTCACGGGCTACTGCACATTCGTGGCCGCCTGCTGGTGCTGACCAGTGTCATAGCAGGCGCGGTGCTTACTCTGGCCTATTTTGGCAGCCGTTTTGTAAAAGACGTGTTACTTTCCGCTTGACTTGGTTTACCAGCCCATTAGAGTAGTCAACTAGACTTCCAATACAGGATTATTTCTTGGACCAGATCACCACTTCCACCCTGCTCATCATTCTGGGTGTATTGTTGTTCATGTCGGCCTATTTCTCCGGCTCCGAAACTAGCATGATGTCAGTCAACCGTTACCGCCTGCGGCACTTAGCGCAACAGGGTAATGCCGGGGCAAAACGCGTTCAATTTTTACTCGATCGGCCAGACCGCCTAATTAGTCTTATCCTCATTGGTAACAACTTAGTCAATATTGCCGCGTCCGCCATTGCCACCATCATCTGTTTACGCTGGTTTGGTGATGCTGGTATCGTCGTCGCCACCTTTGGTTTGACCCTAATCGTATTGATTTTTGCCGAAGTAACACCAAAAACCATTGCTGCTTTGCACCCTGAGCGTATCGCCTTTCCGAGCTCAATGATCCTCAAGCCATTGCTACGGATCATGCACCCGTTGGTGCTTGCAGTAAACTTTTTCACCAACGGTGTGATGCGCCTGCTCGGCATCAACCCCAATAAAACCAATGGTCAAGACGCGCTCAGTTCAGAAGAATTGCGTACCGTCGTGAACGAAGCTAAATCGATGATCCCATCAGGGCACGCCGATATGTTGCTGAGTATTCTCGATCTTGAGAAAGTGACTGTTGAAGATGTGATGATTCCACGGTCTGAAATCAGCGGTATTGATGCGCAAGACGACATGCGCACTATCATCAAGCAACTATCGCAAGCCCAGCATACCCGTATCTTGCTCTATCGCGGTGAAATTGACGATGCCATAGGCTTTCTTCACGCCCGCGATATCATGCAAATGATTAGCAAAAGTAATGACCTCGATAAGAGTGAACTCATCCGTTCAGCTCGCGATATTTATTATGTCCCTGAAGGCACTGCGTTAAATGTGCAACTACTCAAATTCCAACGCAACAAAGAACGTATCGGCTTAGTAGTAGACGAATACGGCGATATTCAGGGCTTAGTTACCTTAGAAGATATTTTGGAAGAAATCGTTGGTGACTTTACCACCAATATTGCCCCAGAACCCAGTGAGACGGTGCAGCGCTTGAGTGATGGTTCAGTGATCGTTGAAGGCGCCGCCAACATTCGTGATTTAAATAAAGAAATGAAGTGGAAATTACCCACCGATGGTCCAAAAACTCTCAGTGGTTTGGTGATTGAGCAATTAGGTGATATCCCCCGTGGTCAACTGTGTTTACAAATCGTCGGCCATCGTATTGAAGTTCTGGAAAGTAGCGAAAACATGGTCAAACGACTGAAATTCCTACCCACCGGTAAAGCAAAAGCCAAGAAGAAATAGCTGATTAGAACAGCAGGCGCCAAAACCATCCGCGTTTTAAATCATCTTCACAGGTTTTCAGTTGTGCCGCGTAGGTTTTTGCGCGGCTATCGACCCTTTTCGCTGTGCTGATTAACCATTGCTTCTGCAGATAGGTTTTACGCTTATAACCGCCCCAACCCTCGTGATAATTTAAATACTGTCCGTAAGCGTCCCACTTTGACACGCCATTGACACTATGGCTTTTACTGATAAACCAGCCCATAAAATCAATCGCATCATCAAAATCACTGCGTGATGCCCAGCTGCGTCCGGTTTCGCGTTGATAGTCGTCCCAGGTTGGGGTTTTGGCTTGCGAATAGCCATAAGCACTACTCACCCGCCCCCATGGAATAACCCACAAAATGTAATCTTTCGGTGGTTTGGCATCGTGCTTAAACGAGCTCTCTTGATACATCATCGCCATCGGTACGTGAATCGGCACGCCCCAGCTGTCGCGCATTGCCGCTGCAGCATCGTACCAATCGCGTTTTTCGTAGAAGATCTCGCAGATATTATCGGGCTGCTGGGGTGGCGAGGTGCTGCAGCCCGCCAGCGTTAATAAGGTTGCCGCAATGAATAGCGTGCTGATCGTATTTATGCCGGTCGCCATGCGTCTCGACACTCCGGGCTGGCGCAGCATGCTTTACGGAAATATTCCTGCAAATAATCATCAAAACTGGTGCTTTGATCCTGGGCTTCGCGCTGCTGCTGTTGTGCCCAGGATTGCTGAGTCCATTGTTCAAATTGTTCGATGCTGTAGAAACTCAATGGTTG
>CAYXGO010000186.1:0-3289 GCA_964464575.1 uncultured Pseudomonas sp.
TACTGACATTATCGGGGCGTTGGCCGCGAGTCGCCTTTTATCTAATATTTGTGTCTGGCTATTTTATTCCAATTGTCCCGTATCAATCGGTGATAGTTGTCGGCACGGTTGATGAAGGTTTATTTATGCTAAGTGTCGCAGCAGTTGGCCTGCTATTTGCGCGGGATTTAGAGAAGTCGAAGCTATTTTCAAACGGGTTTGACAAAGTCACTCGCTCAACACTATTCAAAGGAATAACGGCTTTACTGGCGCTAGCGGTGGTATGTGTGAGTGTTTTTGTGAATACTGAGCAGGCCGTTGAGGTTGCAAACACAGCTGCCACTATGGGTGATAAATCTCTCGCTAAGGTTCAGATAGGATTGCCATTTCTTCAGGCAATAGTCTTCTTGTTTTGTGCTGCTGGTGTTTTTATTACCACTTCGAGAGCACAGGTAACCTTTCTCACCATGTCGTGGTTGGTGATATTTGCACCATGGCAGATTCAGTCCCAATACCGGCTTGAACCGGCTTCGTTTAGGCTATTATTGGAACTGTATACCTACCTAAGTGCGATGGTAATCTGGCGGGCGTTAGCACCAAAAAGTGCTACCCATCAAAAGTTAGCGCTTGGCGATCATGCGGCGCACTAGGCCGGGAAAGAAGCGTTGCAACAACGGTGCTAACTTGGACATGCCTGAGCCAATCACCACTTCCGCTTTGCCAGCAGCAATGGCGCGTAATGACTGACGTGCGCACTCTTCGGCGGAGATGCCACCGGCGTTGTCGGGGTCTTCGTGGCCTAGTGCTGAGCCGTCGCCAGTGAGTGAGTTGTGTGCCACTTGGGTGTTGATAAAGCCGGGTAGGATAGAGGTGACCACTAAACCATATTGGGCGGTTTCAGCGCGTAACGAATCCATAAAGCCTATCACCCCAAACTTGGCACCGTTATAGCCGCTGCGAAGCTTGGTACCTATTTTACCGGCTACTGAGGACACCGTGACAATTTGTCCGCTGCGGCGCTCGACCATGCGAGGTAGCACTAACTTGGTCAGTGCTACTACGCCAAAATAGTCGATTTCCATCAGCTTTCGGTACACGCTGAGGTCGGTATCTAAAATCAACGAGCGCTGCGACACGCCAGCGTTGTTGATCAAAATATCGACCACTTGATCGCCCAGTGCCTGTTGTGCGGCAATGGCTGCTTGCTCTGGTTGGGCCAAGTCAAGTGCCAATACCTTATGCCGCTCCGGATGAGCCAAGCTCAGCCGCACCTGTTTCAGCGCGTCGGCACGGCGTGAGGTAAGTATGAGGTGGGCTCCGGCTTGCGCCAATTGCTCAGCCATGGCTAAACCAATACCACTTGAAGCGCCCGTTAACCACACTGTTTTACCGTTAAAATACATACTTACCTCACTCACTGATTAGCCTGCTGCTGGATAGGTATAACTTGCGCCTAAACCAAGCGGAATGCCCAACATCCAGTAGATAATCAAGAACGCCGACCAAGTCACCAGCAATACCACCGAATACGGCAGCATCATGGCAACCAACGAGCCAATGCCTGTGCTCTTCACGTAACGCTGACAGTACAACACGATGAGCGGGAAGTACGGCAGTAGCGGCGTGATGATGTTACTGATGGAGTCACCGACACGGTAAGCTGCTTGGGTCAGGTCCGGTGAGTAGCCCAGTTGCATCAGCATGGGGATAAAAATCGGCGAAATCAGCGCCCATTTCGCCCCGGCAGAGCCGATAAACAGGTTAATGAAAGCTACCAGTAGGATCATGCTGACCATGGTCACACCGCCACTCAGTTGCAAGGAACTGAGGAAGTTAGCGCCTTTTACTGACAACAAGGTACCTAGATTTGAATCGGCGAAGGCTTTGATGAATAGCGCACAGAAGAACGCCATGACCATGTAGTAGGCCATGCCTTCCATCGATTTGGTCATGGCGTCAATGATGTCTTTCGAGGTATTAAAGCTGCCGGCCACATAGCCATGCACAATGCCTGGAATAACAAACAGCAAGAAAATCAGAGGTACAATCATTTGCATCAACGGTGCACCGAATGACGATAACTCGCCGCTATTCGGGTCCGCCAACGGCGTGCCTTCCATCAGCGATACATAGGTCAGCAAACCTATGCCTGCGAGCATTGCTAGGCTGGCCCAGCGGAACGCCTTACGATCACGCGGGGTGACATCGTCAAGGGTTGGCATATCGTCTTGATCGCCATCAAGCTGTACTTTTTTCAAGCGCGGCTCAACCACTTTGTCGGTTAGGAACCAGCCCACAGCAATTACCACGAACGATGACGCAGCGGTAAAGAACCAGTTATTCAATGAGTTCAGCTGCACTGCCGGGTCCAGAATATTCGCCGCACTCTGGCTCAGCCCTTGCAGCATCGGGTCAATGGCCGATGGCACAAAGTTGGCGCTAAAACCACCGGATACCCCGGCAAAGGCCGCGGCAATACCCGCCAGTGGATGACGGCCAGCGGCATAGAAAATCACCCCACCCAGTGGAATCACCAATACATAACCGGCGTCTACTGCAGTGTGGCTAACAATCGCCACCAGAATCAATACTGGGGTGAGCAGCATTTTTGGGGTGACATTGAGCATTAACTTGATGGCAACGTTAATAAAGCCACTGCGCTCCGCCACACCAACACCCAACATGGCAACCAGCACCACGCCAAGCGGGGTAAAGCTCATAAAGGTGTTGACCATTTTGGCGAAGAAATCGGCCAAGGCTGGGCCAGCCAGCAGGTTGTTCACGGTCACGTCAACGCCGGTCAGCGGATGCTTGGCATCAAAGGTGACGCCAGAGAGTGCCCAACTCAGCACCCAAACAATAATTAATAGGCCAAAAAACATGACCGCTGGGTCTGGAAGTTTGTTACCAACCCGTTCAACGCGATCAAGAATGCGATATAGCAAGGTGGATTGTTCAGACATGAAATGCCCCTTGTTGTGTTGTTATTATGATGTTCACGCACGTATCATACCCACAACTTACCTGATAACCAAACACGGAACGCTATGATTTGTGGAACAGATGAAGCAGGGCGCGGGCCAATTGCTGGGCCGGTGGTGGCAGCGGCAGTGATTTTGGACCCATTGCGGCCGATTACCGGTATTAATGACTCGAAAAAATTGTCAGAAAAGAAGCGCCAAGCACTGAGCGACGAAATTAAGCAGAAGGCGCTGTATTGGGCTATTGCCCAGTGTGACGCGGATGAAATTGATGCCATTAATATTTTGCAGGCGTCGTTATTGGCGATGCAGCGCGCAGTAAATAGGCT
>CAYXGO010000187.1:0-3260 GCA_964464575.1 uncultured Pseudomonas sp.
GACGTTGGCAACCAGCAATTCAGCAACGTTTAAGGTAGCGAGGCCACCGTTCTGATCACTGGCGGTCAACACAAATGGCGTGGCCATCCCCACATCAGCATTGCGCGGTGTTCCGCTCAAGATATTGCCTTGCAGGGTCAACCAGCCCGGTAAACTAGGCGCTGAGAAAACCACGGTGTCATTGTCATCATCGCTGGCCGTGAGCGTCAAACTGAAGGCCTGGTCTTGCGTTGCGTCACGCGGTGCCTCTATGGTCCACACTGGCGGCAGGTTGACATCAATAACGTTAACGACAATAACCACATTATCAGTCAGTCCCACTTCATCGGTGACGCGCACAATTATATCGAAGCGCCCTTCCGCAGCGGCGGCTTGATCTGGGGTACCCGATATAGTGCCAATGCGCCCCACTTTTTGAGTACCCGTCAGCCAGCTTGGCAAGTCAAAGAAGTCCCAAGTCAGGGAGCTAGCAGCCTCATCTGAGGCCTCAAAAGAGACTGTATAGAGCTCTCCTTGGGTTGCCGAAGGCACGGATGGCGGAAAAATTTTTGGCGGATTATTGCCGCTCTTCACATCAATCTGGAACGGCCCCAAGCGCGCTTCGGCTTGGTTCTGATCAGTCGCGACCACGCTAATACCGGTAACCAACCCCACGTCTGCCTCAGTTGGCGTACCACTCACCACACCCGCTTGGGTAATGCTCAACCAGTTCGGGTTACCGTCTAACCGTAGGGTGACAACATCATCTTTATCGATATCTGCCGCCTGCACCGAGAAGCTATACAGTTGCCCTGAGGTGGCTGTTGTGAGCGGAGTACCGCTGATAGTCGGCGCGTCATTAACGTTGGTCACGGTGATGGTGAATGGCGGCAGGGCCGCTTCGGCTCCAGCTAGGTCGGTGACCTTGATGTTAATCGGGCCGTGCACACCAACGTCGTCGTTGGTCGGTGTACCGATGAGCACGTTGTCGTTTACGGTCAACCAAGCTGGCTCGCCCGTGACGGTATACTCAAGACTATCACCCACATCGACATCAGCGCCCACCGCAGTGAAGCTATACTGCTGGTCCTGAGCAATTTGCAACAGTGGTGTGCCGCTAATAGTTGGCGCATCGTTAACGTTCTGTACGGTGATACTGAAGCCCGGCAGTGACGCAGAAGCGCCCGCAACATCGGTCACGGTCACCACAATTTCAGGCGTTATGCCAACATCGCTATTGCCCGGCGTACCGCTAATGGTGCTGCCGTTTACACTCAACCACGCCGGTGCGCCAGCATTTAAGCTCACCAACAGCGCGTCACCCACATCAATATCGGCAATCGTTGGCGTAAAGCTCCACACTTGATCTTGCAGCACAGTTAAGGTTGACGGTGCACCGCTAATGGTCGGCGCATCGTTGACGTTGGTCACGGTGATGCTGAACGGGTCGAGCTTGGTGGTCGCTTTACCATCGGTGATACCAATGCTGATAGCGCTATAAGTGCCTACATCGGCATTGCCCGGGGTGCCGGTCAGTACGCCCGTGGTCTCGCTAAACGACGCCCAGTTCGGTTTGTTTTCTATGACAAAGCTAAATGGGTCATTATCGGCATCACTGCCAGTTGGCGTGAAGGTATAGGTGTCACCCTGTGCAATGGTCGTAGCTGGCGTACCGCTGATAGTTGGCGCCTGATTGGTCACCAGTTTAAAAATCTCGGTGCCTACATCAGGGCGGAAGCCTGAGTAATGCAGGCTACCGTTATACATGGCTGACCAGTTCACATCACTGCCCGATGGTCCGGCATTCAATTCAGCAAATACCGCCGCAGTTTTTGCCACTGGGTCAACCTTGAACCACTCGCGCTGGCCATAAGCTAGGCTGTTGCCGCGCACTAACAGATCGTTACCCACAGTCACAAATTCCTCAGAGAAGAAAATACCTTGCTCGTTGGTCTCTGGGTTGGAGCTTTCCCAAGTGGTTAACTGCCCAGTTGCTGAGTCATAGAATTGCAACGACGAGCCAAATGCGTGATTAACGACAAGCCCACCTAGTTCCGCGACCTGGCCCACCTGCTGCGGGCCACCAAGCAATTGCACCACTTGGCCACTGGTATCCAGCGTATAGAGTTTTGATGGATCTTCGGTGACGTCGGCCGCGGATACATTGATATAGAGCTTAGTGTCACTAACACCGGCAACTTGGGCAAATGAACCCGCTGTGCCGGTGGCAAATTCAATCACCTCAATGGTGCCGGTTTGCGGGTCGTAGCTAAATAGCTCGTTACCGGTGGTGCTGGTGTTGCCAGCAAAGAACACGCGATTATTAAATACCCGCAAATTGAATACATTGATTGGGTCCAGCCCGCTGGCCGCCACGCTGACTTCGGTAATACTGTCATCGCTCGGGTCATAAACCGCAAGAACGCTATTGTCACCACCAAAAATAGAGGTGCCAAAGTAGACTTTACCGGCCAACTCCACCGGCGAGCTCATAGGGTTGAACCAGAAGCCACTGCCGTTTTTTATTTTCTGACTGGTTGCGGTGGTGATGTCGTAGGCGTAATACTCGTAGGTATCTAACGACGGATAAACCGCACCATAAAACACTTTTTCGCCAACACCGATGGGCGCTGTCAAGGAGCCACTCAAAATCGGCTCGCTGTTACCGACGTTGGTTATTTGCGTTAACGCCTCTGTGCTTGCGGTGTAACGATATAACTCAGTTAAATAGTCAGTGGTTACCGCGTTAAAATAGAGCGAGTCACCAAACGCGTGTAAGAAGCTCGGGAAACCGCTTGCGGGCGATAACGCGCCCTCGCCGACGAGCTCATAACTGCTGTTGGTCTCATTCCAGCTATGATAGTTACCGCCACGCTCAGTGGTATACAGGTGGGTGTACAACTGTTGGTTGTACACCACCGAAGCCGACGGATTAGAACCCGCTGGGCCCGCTGCTAAATCACCGAGAAACTCGGTTTCTCGGGTGCCGATATGAATGCGATAAGGCTCGCTACCCGTACCATCGGTATAAGCGCGGAAATAAACATGATCACCAAAGCCAACAAATGCGCGGTAATTGGCAAAATTGAAAAAGGTCACATCAATGGCCTGCGCAGCGCCATCGTTCGGGCCGAGTACAAACAGGTTTTCACGCCCGTTTTCACTATTATTGGCAGAAAAGTACAGGGTATCTTGGTAACCGAACAATACCCGCGGTGATGAGCCGGTGGCGGCTGGCCAGACATCGTAAACATCGAGGACACCGGTGGTTAAATTAAGTT
>CAYXGO010000188.1:0-3222 GCA_964464575.1 uncultured Pseudomonas sp.
TGCTCAGCAAGCAGGGCCATATTAGCGATTTGCTGGTCACGTGTTTGCGCCATTGAGGCCCAAAATACCGCACCCGTGACCAATGTCACCAATAATGCTGACCAGACAAAAATTTGCCTTAACAGCTGCCTACTGAGCGCAAACTGCTGCACTAATCACTCACTTTTGTTCCAATAAGTTAAGGATAAAGGCGTACTCTTCAGCAATTTCTTTCAATCGCGAGAAGCGCCCCGATGCACCGCCATGACCAGCAGTCATATTAGTTTTGAACATCAACGGGTTGCTATCGGTTTTGTGTTCACGTAATTTCGCCACCCATTTGGCCGGCTCAAAGTACTGTACTTGCGAATCATGCAAGCCGGTGGTGACCAAAATAGCTGGATAAGCCTTTTTGCTGACTTGGTCATAAGGCGAATACGACAGCATATAATCGTAATACTCTTTTTGCTGCGGATTGCCCCACTCGTCAAATTCATTGGTGGTGAGCGGTATGCTCTCATCTAACATAGTGGTGACCACATCAACAAAGGGTACATGTGCCATTAAGCCGCGATATTTCTCCGGCGCCATGTTGGCCACTGCGCCCATTAATAAACCACCGGCACTGCCGCCCATACCAAACACTTTGTCAGCCGCCGCATAGCCTTCTTTGACCAAGTGATCGGTGACATCAATATAGTCGGTAAAGGTGTTAATTTTCTTCAGTAATTTGCCATCTTCGTACCAATGACGACCCATTTCTTGGCCACCACGAATGTGGGCGATGGCGTAAACGAAGCCGCGATCAACCAGTGAAAAGACTGTGCTGCGGAACGATGGGTCAGACGACGAGCCATACGAGCCATAGGCATACTGATACAGCGGTGCTGTGCCATCAAATTTAGTCCCTTTACGGTACAACAAGGTCACTGGAACCATGACGCCATCACGCGCTGTAGCCCAGGTACGAGTGGTTTCGTAGCGGCTGCCGTCATAGTTAGGGACCGGCGCGCGCTTCAACAGCTCCTGCTCCGCGGTTGCCATGTTGTAGGCGTACACGGTGCGTGGCGTGGTCAGCGATGAATAGGTATAGCGTAAAATCGGCGTGTCTTGCTCTACGTTCACTTCAAAACTGGTGACATAGGCTTCTTCATCGGTGGCAATCACGGTGGCTGCGGCCATATCTTGCCATGGCAAAATACGAATCAAACGCAGGCCATTGCGACGTTCATTGAGTGCTAAGTAGTCTTTGAAAACCGTCATGTCTTGAATGAATACCGTTTCATCATGAGCCACTAACGGCTGCCAGTTGGCGCGGTCGCCTAGAGCGTCGGTGCTAACCTGCATGATTTGGTAGTTCGGCGCATTCCAATCGGTACGGATGATCCAGCGCCCATCAATGTGGTCGGCGCTGTAACTAAAGTGGCGCTCACGTGGCGCTATAACCTGAAACTCGCCATCGGGCTGGTCGGCATTCAACACCAGCATTTCGTCTGACACCGTGGCACTCAAATTGATCACAATATAGTTACCATCGGTGGTGTTATTCACCCACATATAAAAGCTGGTATCGGTATTTTCATAAACCAATTCAGCGCTATCAACCGGTGCGCCAACTTTATATTTCATCACCCGAGTAGACAGCAGTGTTTGCGGGTCATTCTCAATCACAAATACTGTCTCGTTGTCTTTCGCCCAAGCAATCGCAGCAGACAAACCAACCAGTTGCTCTTCATAGTCGAACCCGGTGTTTAAATCGCGAATGTGCAATTCATACTGGCGTCGACCGGTGGTGTCGACCATGTACGCTAATAATTGTTGGTTCGGGCTGATCTGCAAATTGCTCACTTGCATAAACTTTTTGCCATCAGCCAGTTTGTTGACGTCTAAAATAACTTGCTCGGTGCCTTCCGCAACATGAGTACGCACATAAATCGGATACTCTTTACCGGCTTCATAACGCTGGCTATAACTATAATCACCGCGCACGTAAGGTACCGAGGCATCATCTTGCGCAATGCGGCTAATCACTTCTTGCTCCAGCGTCGCCGTTAAGTCGGCATAACTGGCACGATACGCATCATAATAGGCATTTTCAGCTTCGAGGTGGGTAATCACGTCGGTGGCAGCGCGCTCATCATCACGCAGCCAATAGTACGGGTCGTCACGGTCACCGTTGGGTGAGGTCACCGTATATGCGACCTTTTTCGCCACCGGTGGGGTCATTGCGGCTTCTGGATCCGGCTTATCGCTGCAGGCGGCAAGCAATGTTGCCACTATGGTCAGACACCATAGATTGATTAATAACCGTTTAAACTGTGTCATGATCTCGTCTCTCAGGCTGAAATGTGCTATTAAAGATGAACTAATTCTATCCTATAGAGTTGCTCTGCAACTCACAACTAGAACGCGTAGCAAAGTCTATTGATGAAACCATCGTCGCCGTTACTGATTTTACTGTTTACCCTGCTGTTGCCGCTCTATTCGGCTACGGTAGCGGTAACCCCTGCTATCGCGCAACAAGTGGCGGTTGTCGATACCGCCATAGAGCAACAGTTGGATCAATTGCTGCGCGCCGATCTCAGTAACGACCAGCGACGTCAAGCCTTTCACACGATAGCCAACGACATGGCGGAAAGTGCGCCTATTGCGACTCGGGTTCGGGTGCTTGCTTATTTGGCGATGGAATATGCCTATGTTGAGCAATTTGATGAAGCCTACCGTCGCCTTGCCGAAGTGCGTCAATTAGCCGAGCAATACGGTACGATTGATAGTCTGACCGAAGTTCGCGCTACCTATATTGAAATCAAATTAGCCGAAGGTAAGTTCACCGAGGCGCTCAGCCTGATTGGTGAAACTGAACTCGGCTTGGCACAAACTCAGTCGCCTCGCATTCGCTATTACAGTCATACCTTGATTGCTTCGGTCTATAGTAACCGTAACCAGCTTGAAAAAGCGCTGTCACATTTAGTGGCCGCCAGCGAAGCAATCATGGAGACCAACGATAGCCGCACCTCCATACGCCGCTTGCATGTGATGCTGCAGATTGCCCAAATACAATCGCAACTACACAACAATGAAGCCGCTTTAGCGCGTGTCAATGAAGTACTAGAGCTTGCCGCCAATGCCGGCCTGACCGACATGTTCTATCACGATGCCATGCTGCAGAAAGCGCTCATCGAAACCAATGCGGGTGATTATGAGCAAGCACTGCAGACCTACAGCGCGCTTAAAGCCAGTCTC
>CAYXGO010000189.1:0-3216 GCA_964464575.1 uncultured Pseudomonas sp.
ATCATCAAAGCCGACCTCTCCCTTAACCACTAAGATTTGGTCGTTTTGTAGCAATTCATAGTGTAAGTCATATTCTTGCGAATAAAAACGCACTTGGAACCGTGCGGTCTTATCATCGAGGGTGACAATGGCCCAGCGTGCCCCTTTTTTGTTTACCATAGTGCGAACATCAATGACTAAGCCCGCTACTGTTGTGACCTGATCGCGGCCCGTCGGTTTCACGTCGGCTAACACACAAGGCACATAATTGCGTAATTCTTTGCGATAACGGTTAATCGGGTGACCGGTTAAATAAAGCCCTAAGGTTTCACGCTCAAATTCTAACCACACCGCTTCGGGCCACTCGGGTACCTGTTGATAGGCAGGCTTTGCGGTATGACTCACCGTATCAGCAAACATGCCAAACAAGTCACTCTGCCCCACTTCCGCCGCCCGGGCAGTTTGTTCAGCTTGGCGCATGGCTTGTTCAAGCGTGGCATACAGGGCTGCGCGGTGCACACCGAGAGAGTCTAGTGCACCAGCTTTGATTAATTTTTCTAAAATGCGGCGATTCAGCCGTTTTAAATCAACGCGGGCACAAAAATCAAAGAGGTCGGTAAACGCTCCACTTTGGCGCGCTTGTAAAATAGCCTCGATAGGGCCAGCGCCCACACCCTTAATAGCACCGATACCATAAATAATGGTGCCATCACCCGCAACGGTGAACTTATGCTGACCCTGATTGATATCAGGCGGCAATAAACGCAGTCCCATTTGCTCGCATTCGTCCACCAAGGTCACTATCTTGTCGGTGTTATCCATATCGGCCGACATCACCGCAGCCATAAATTCCGCCGGGTAATGAGTCTTTAACCACAGCGTTTGGTACGACACCAAGGCATACGCAGCCGAGTGCGATTTATTGAAGCCGTAGCCCGCAAACTTTTCTACCAGATCAAAGATTTTGACTGCCAGTTCTGGGTCAATATTATTATTCTTGGCACCCTCTTCAAACACCGCGCGTTGCTTGGCCATTTCTTCGGGCTTTTTCTTGCCCATCGCACGCCGCAACAAATCCGCGCCACCGAGCGAATATCCGGCCAATACCTGGGCAATCTGCATGACCTGCTCTTGATACAGAATGACCCCGTAGGTGGGCTCCAAAATAGGTTTTAACGATTGATGCTGGTAATCTTTGTCGGGGTATGACAATTCTTCACGGCCGTGCTTACGGTCAATAAAGTTATCCACCATGCCCGATTGCAAGGGGCCGGGGCGAAATAACGCCACCAAGGCAATAATATCCTCAAAGGTATCGGGGCGAAGCTTCTTGATCAGCTGCTTCATACCGGCTGATTCAAGCTGAAATACCGCGGTGGTTTGGCCTTTTTTCAACAGATCAAAACAGGCTTTATCATCGAGAGGAATCGACTCAATGTTGATAGCCGGCAGTTGCTGCTGCAAACGTTTATGATTGACCATCTCCAGCGCCCACTGAATGATGGTTAAGGTACGTAGGCCCAAAAAGTCGAACTTAACCAAACCGGCCGCTTCAACATCGTTTTTATCGAATTGTGTGACCGGCTGTTTACCTTCTTCGTCACAGTAAAGCGGCGAAAAGTCAGTGATCTTGGTTGGCGCAATAACTACCCCACCGGCATGCTTGCCAGCGTTTCGGGTGCAGCCCTCAAGGGTGCGTGCCATATCAATCAAGTCACGGACATCTTCGTCTTGCTCGTACATTTCTTGTAGTCGCGGCTCAACTTTAAAGGCTTGCTCCAGCGTCATACCCGGATCATTAGGCACCAATTTGGTCAGCTTATCGACGAATCCATAGGGGTGGCCGAGTACTCGGCCGACATCCCGAATCGCCGCTTTGGCGGCCATGGTGCCAAAGGTAATAATTTGCGACACCGCCTCACGACCGTAGAGTTCGGCCACGTGGTCTATCACTTCATCGCGGCGGTCCATACAGAAGTCGATATCAAAGTCAGGCATGGAGACCCGTTCAGGGTTCAAAAACCGCTCAAAGAGTAAATCAAATTCAAGCGGGTCTAGATCGGTAATTTTTAGCGCATAGGCGACCAATGAACCGGCACCTGATCCGCGCCCAGGGCCCACCGGAATATTGTTATCTTTGGACCACTGGATAAACTCCATAACAATCAGGAAGTAGCCAGCAAAGCCCATGGTGTTGATGACTTTTAGCTCGATCGCCAAACGCTCATCGTACTCTCCACGGCGTTGTTGGCGCAGCTCTGGGTCGGGAAATAATTGCTCGAGACGCTGCTGCAAACCCTGTTCAGACTTCATCACCAGAAAATCTTCTGGGGTCATGCCGCCGGTTGGAAATTCCGGTAACACATATTCATCAAGGGTTACCGTGACATTGCAGCGCTTGGCAATTTCAACGGTGTTTTCGAGTGCTTCCGGCAGGTCGGCAAACAGCTCCAGCATGTCGTCAACACTGCGCAAGTATTGCTGCTCGCTATAGAGTTTTGGCCGCCGTTTATCATCCAGCGTATAACCATCAGACACCGCAACACGAATTTCATGGGCGTGGAATTCACTGGATTGTAAAAACACTACATCGTTGGTTGCCACCACCGGAAGGCCTGTTTCACCAGCTAGGGCTACTGCAGCATGAATATACTCATTTTCATTGGCACGGCCGGTACGGCTTAATTCCAGATAAAAGCGCTCAGGAAAATACTGCTGATAAAACGCCACTAAGGCGTTCACTTCAGCGTGCTTTTGCTGCAACAGTTTTCGCCCAATTTGGCCATCACGACCACCGGACAACAGTAACAAGCCATCATGATGTTGTGCCAGCCACTGCCGATCGATGCAGGGGCGACCCTGCCGATGGCCGGCTAAATAGCCACGGCTAATCAGTTGGGTTAACTGCTGGTAACCGGCGTTATTCATCGCTAATACGGTGAGTTTAGTCAGTGCTTCGTCGGCCTCATCGGCATCGAGCACCCACAAATCACAACCAATAATCGGTTTGAGCCCGTGTTTGTGACTACTGCGATAAAACCGAACCAAACCACACAGGTTCATTTGATCGGTTAAGGCGATGGCTGGCATGCCTAAATCAGCGGCAGCGGCACAAATCGCGTTGACCTTGTGTAGGCCATCAATCATCGAGAAGTCGCTATGTACGCGCAAATGCACAAATTGGGGTGCGGCAGTGCTAGCTGGTTCAATCGATTCAGTCATATCACGCTATCAACA
>CAYXGO010000190.1:0-3193 GCA_964464575.1 uncultured Pseudomonas sp.
CGCATTAACGAAACTATTGATTGGCTACGTAGCTCAGCTGGTTAGAGCACAGCACTCATAATGCTGGGGTCGCAAGTTCGAATCTCGCCGTAGCCACCAATCAATAGAATGCATCGCGGACGTGGTGGAATTGGTAGACACGCTGGATTTAGGTTCCAGTGCCTATGGTGTGAGAGTTCGAGTCTCTCCGTCCGCACCACGATGTAGTGTCATTCCTGCATGTTGGGGTATAGCCAAGTGGTAAGGCAGCGGGTTTTGATCCCGCCATTCCTAGGTTCGAATCCTAGTACCCCAGCCATTTATCTCTGTGTACTGTGGATCGTGAATACCGGTGTTTGGGGTATAGCCAAGTGGTAAGGCAGCGGGTTTTGATCCCGCCATCCCTAGGTTCGAATCCTAGTACCCCAGCCATTGTTTTCCGTTCGTTGCGGAGGTGGCGGAATTGGTAGACGCACTAGCTTCAGGTGCTAGCGAGCTTACGCTTGTGGGGGTTCGAGTCCCCCTCTCCGCACCACTTCGGTGGTGCAGCCAAAACGAACAGAAAAAACCGCCCTATGGCGGTTTTTTTGTGCCTGATTACCAGCGCTGATTAACCGCCCATAGCCTGTCGAATCACCTGGCGCTTCAGCCACGGTGCGCGTTTCAGCAGCTGCAACCCAGTATCTACCATCAATTGCGGCAGTACGTGCGGACTGCTAAAACCGCCATGAATAGCGTCCATCGCCCGCATCATGCGCTGGTTAGCAGCTATCCGTTGCCGTTCATAATACGCAAGCGCAGTAGCCAATGGGGTGTGCTCACGCAGTTGCTGTTGCAACACCTGCACATCAGCAAAACCTAAATTCACTCCCTGCCCAGCGAGCGGATGAATACTGTGCGCAGCATCACCGATCAGCACCACACTGTCATAAACGTGATAGCTGAGCGCACGCTGACGGCGAATCGGGAAGCGCCCATGTTGTTCAAGCTGAAAAGTGCCAATGTGTGGGGTAAACAGCTCGGCCAATTCAGCCGTCACCTGCGCATCAGTGCGCAACAGCTGCCATTGCTGTTGGCTGCGATAATCAATCAAACACACCTGATGAGTGCCCAGCGGCAGCAACGCGTATGGCCCGCAAGGCCGGAACACTTCCCAGGTAGCCGCCGGTACAGCTTGCTCGGTATGCGCAATCGCCAATAAACAGGTCATGTCATAATCCCAGCCACGCATGCCGATACCCGCTAATTGCGCAACCTGAGAGTTGGCACCATCAGCGCCAATGAGTAAATCGTAAGCATGCCACTGGTCGCCAGTACGCAGCCGCTGCTGGGTGCCATCAAGCTGCTCAATGCGCTGCTGTGCCAGCAATGTGACCTGCGGATGCTGCGCTAACTGCTGCCATAACGCCTGTTGCAAGCTGAGGTTTTCCACCATAGCGCCCAGCGCTGGTGCCGCGACCTCACTGGCGGCAAAGTCAACCTGCACACCACCTATGCTACGCACACTGAGTTGTTGATAGGGAAACCATTTTGCCGCAGCAAGGGTGTTCCAAACCCCCAATTGCTGCAACCAATCGACGTTGGCCTGATGCACCGACGAAATCCGTAGGTCCCAGGCCTCAGCAACATCGTTGCTCGCAGCCGGTCCCGCTTCAACCACCGTCACGCTATGGCCATCTTGGGCCAGCGCTAGCGCTGCTGCGGCACCGACCATACCGCCACCTACCACCATCACTTGCATGTTGTGGATCACCCCGTAAATTTGCTACGCATGATAAAAAATACTGCGCCTAGTATACATAAACCCGCGTAGAAGTAGTCCCAGGTTAGCTTTTCCTTGAGGTAGAACAGCGCAAATGGCACAAACACCGTCAAGGTGATTACTTCCTGCAGAATCTTAAGCTGCCCAACATTCATCACTGTGAAGCCAATGCGATTAGCAGGCACCTGCAGTAGATACTCAAATAAAGCGATGCCCCAGCTGATAAAAGCAGCAATCACCCAAGGTTTGTCAGCCAAATTTTTCAAATGCGCATACCACGCAAAAGTCATGAAAACATTACTCAGTGTTAGTAGACCGATCGTGGTAATATATGGGCTCATTTCCAGTCTGTTCCTTAAGGTCAGGTTCACGGCAACTATGGACACCCCCTACCGCAATGTGGTTATCGCGTCACTGCTGATTCTATTCTCAGAAGTGTGTTTTGCTGGTGTGAGCGCCATGATCAAGTATTTGAGCACTGATTTGCCGCAACAACAATTGGTGTTTTTCCGTAATTTAATGGCTTTTGTGGTGCTGCTGCCGTGGGTGGTGCGCAAAGGGCCCAGTGCGTTCCAGAGTCAAGCGTGGCGTTGGCACATCAGCCGTGGCTTAGCCGGTATTGTAGCCATGTATCTGTATTTCTACTCCATTGCTAATTTGCCGCTAGCACAGGCCACCATTGTGTTACTGATGGCGCCGTTTTTGATCCCCATTATTAGACGCGTGTGGCTCAAAGAATTAGTCAGCCGGCAAACCTGGATAGCGGTCGCGGTCGGCTTTGTCGGCGTTACCATCTTTTTGAACCCTACCGCACAGGTGTTATCACCGGTGCTGTTGATTGCCTTTTGCGGAGCCATTTTAGCAGCCTACACGAAAACCTTGATCCGTAAGATGTCTGCTACCGAATCATCGTCAAAAATTGTGTTCTTTTTTGCCGCTATGGCCACGGTGATCACCGCCATCCCATTGTTGTGGACACAGCAAAGTATCGCCTCAGAGCATTGGTTAGGCCTGGCAGTGATGGGTGTATGCGCGGTGGCTGGGCAGTTAGGCATGACCAAAGCGTTTTCGCTTGCCCCGGCGGCGAAGGTCGGAATATTCATCTACAGTTCAGTCATTTTTGCCGCCATCATGGGTTATTTATTCTGGGATGAACCGGTTACTTGGCATATGTTCGTTGGCGCATTAGTCATTACCGCCGCCGGCTATCTAGCGCTACGCAATCGCGCCAGCAGCTAAAGCACCGGCAAAGTTGGCAGTTGTGCGCGGTTCAGGCTAAAATAACCGCCCGTTGTAGTCGCTAGTGGCTGATGCTGCTGGTGTAACTCGTTAAATTATTGGATAAGCAGGACATTATGGCGAAGAAGTTATATATCAAAACCTGGGGTTGCCAAATGAATGAGTACGATTCAGCGAAAATGGCTGACCTACTCAAAGCAACTCATGGCTACG
>CAYXGO010000191.1:0-3184 GCA_964464575.1 uncultured Pseudomonas sp.
GGTGTTGTTTGCCATTGACCGCGCCGGCATTGTTGGTGCTGATGGCCCCACCCACCAAGGTAGCTTTGATTTAAGTTACTTGCGCTGTGTACCGAACTTAGTGGTGATGACACCAAGCGATGAAAACGAGTGCCGCAATATGCTCTACACTGGCTATCAGCTCCAGCAGCCTGCTGCCGTGCGCTATCCGCGCGGTAACGGTATTGGCGTAGCCTTTGATGCTGATATGCAAGTGTATCCACTGGGTCAAGCACGGGCTATTCGTAGCGGTGAAGGTATCGCGCTATTGAACTTTGGCACACTGTTGCCAGAGGTTGAGAAAGCTGCTGAACACCTCAATGCAACGGTAGTAGACATGCGCTTTGTTAAACCACTCGATAGCGCCACGATCTGCCAATTGGCCGCTAGCCATAAGCTACTGGTCAGTATTGAAGAGAACGTCATTGCCGGCGGTGCCGGTAGTGCCGTGCAAGAGTATTTATCCACACAAGCGCTGACCACACCGCTGCTGATGATCGGCCTGCCTGATGAATTTATTAAGCATGGTTCACAAGAAGAAATTCGTGCTGAGCTGGCGCTCGATAGTCACGGCTTAGTGCAGCAGATTGAGCGCTATATAGCCAAGCTGAATGATTAAACCGGTGGCTACCCCAGCCACCACATCGTCGGCCATAATACCCAAGCCACCCGTAAGCTTACGGTCACACCAACCAATGGGGCCTGGCTTCGTGATATCCAGTAAGCGAAACAGTAAAAATGCCAGCAGCAAGTTTTGCCAGCTCCACGACAAGCCAATAAACGCCACCATATAGCCGGCAATTTCATCCCAAACAATCGCTGGGCTATCATGCTCGCCCATGGCTTTGGCGGTATAGCCGCAAATACCAACGCCTGCGATCACCACTAGCAGCGTCAGCACTAGGTAACCCCAGCTACCGGTTTGTTGCGCTAACCACACCAATGGCAGCGCCGCGAGCGTGCCAAAGGTACCGGGTGCTTTTGGCGCCAAGCCTGAACCAAAACCCAGCGCTAACCAATGAATGGGGTGACGCAGTAACCGTGCCTTGCTCATTATTCCTCGGCTGCCGATGTTGTGGCTTGAAAATGCTGATAGCCGGGCGGTTGCGACAATGGCCACGGCTCGCCGTCGAGCTCTAATTTCAGTTTACCGGGCTCACTGGTAATGCGGCCAATACAGGTGGGTTTGCTAGCACTACGAGCCACTAACGTATCAAACACCCCGCGACGTGACTCCGGCACAGTAAAACACAATTCGTAATCATCACCACTGGTCAATGCAAGCTCGATAGCACGTTGCTGATCGACACTTTCGGTCATGGCTAACGACAGTGGTAATTCTTGCAAGCTTAGCCTAGCGCCTACGTGTGAGGCTTTGAGCAGATGCTGCAAATCAGCCACTAGGCCATCAGAAACATCAATGGCGCTGCTCGCTATGCCACGCAGCGATTGCCCGAGGGCAACCCGCGGTGTCGGCATAAATAATCGTTCACAAGCCCGGCGATAGTGATCATCAGCAATACGTATACGCTTTTGTTGCGCAGCGAGTGCTAAACCGGCGTCACCGAGGGTACCACTGACAAATAACCAGTCACCTGGCTTGGCGCCATCACGGCGAATGGCTGTACCATCAGGCAGCCAACCATGCGCGGTAACGGTAATAGCGAGTGGCCCTTGCGTGGTGTCGCCGCCAATCAATTGGCAGCCATAATACTCACAAATATCGCGTAAGCCCTGAGCAAAGCTGGTCAGCCATTCGTGATCAATGCTCGGTAGTGTAAGGGCGAGGCTGATCCATGCCGGCTCGGCACCCATGGCGGCTAGGTCACTGAGATTAACGGCAACAACTTTATGACCAATAGCACGGGCAGGCACATGCTGATCAAAATGCACGCCGGCCACCATGGTATCGGTCACCACCACCAGTTGATTATTTGCTGGGCAGTTCAGTACCGCGCCATCATCACCAATACCAACCACAACGTCACTGCGCTGGGGCTGGCGATGGGTAAAATAGCTATCGATTAGGTCGAATTCAGCAAATGCCATGAGCTGGCCTTGGGGCGCTTACTTACGCGACGGACGTAAGCTGTTAATGGCTTTGTCGAGCACGCCGTTCACAAAGCGATGGCTGTCGTCAGCACCAAAGGCTTTGGCCAATTCAATGGCTTCGTTAATGGCAACTTTGTAGGGCACATCAAGGCGGTCACGTAACTCGTATGCGGCTAAGCGCAGCACCGCATGCTCAATATGGTCGAGGTCGTTAAGTGGACGGTCGAGGAATGGCTCAAGAGCCAAATCGAGAGTTTGTGACTGACCCGCCACGCCGCGCACCAGCGCTAAAAAGTAATCGACATCAATTTTACTGGTGTCATTATCGGTCAGAAATTGGGCTTCGATATCGCTCATACTATTCTGCGACAACTGCCAGGAATAAATGGCTTGCACCGCCAGTTTGCGGGCTTTACGACGTGCTGCTGGTTTCATGCTATTAACCTTTTAATTGGTCAAGCAAATTGACCATTTCCAGCGCTGTCAGGGCCGCTTCAGCACCCTTGTTGCCGGCTTTGGTACCACTGCGCTCAATGGCTTGCTCAATGGTATCGGTGGTAATCACGCCGTTGGCGACGGGAATCGCATACTGATGACCAACGCGACTTAAACCGCTGTTACATTCGCCAGCAACAAAATCAAAATGTGGGGTAGCGCCACGAATCACCGCACCTAAGGCGATGATGGCATGATAATTTCCACTGGCTGCCAGGGTTTGCACCGCCAATGGGATCTCGTAAGCGCCCGGTACTTTGACCACGGTGATGTCGTCGGCATTGACTTGACCGTATTGCTGCAGTGCTTGAATGGCACCGGCTTGTAAACTGTCCACCACAAAGTGGTTAAACCGTGACACCACCAATGCGAACTTTTTGCCTTTTGCGGCAATACCGCCTTCAATCATCTTCATGGAAGCTATCCTTCAGTACGAGCTACGCTAAATTTCGCGCGATAAGAGCACAAATTTGTCGATCAGGCATTCTGCGGTTTTTTACCCACGGCGTGAGCCACTTCGGCTTTGACCCGCAACAATTCTTCGTCGATATCGCCGGTAATCAACATCGGTGGGCGTATTTCCATCACTTTGCGGGAAAAATCTAAGGCAATCGGTACC
>CAYXGO010000192.1:0-2353 GCA_964464575.1 uncultured Pseudomonas sp.
GGGTACCCTCGGGCGATAAAGCCAGCATCAATTCGTCACGCTGCTTAAATTCTTCAATCATTTGCGCCACCACGCCCTGCGCAGAGCCTCGGTTCAGCGGAATACCACCTAGCCAAATCAATAAACCACGAACGGGAAAACGGAAAATAGTGTGCTTACCAAGAAAAGATAGCTTCATGCCTAGGGCAAGTTTCACAAACACGCCGACAAAGAAGTCCCAATTCGAGGTGTGGGGGGCAACTGGAATAATCGCTTGGCGAGTTTGTGGTAATTCACCCTCTACCCGCCAGCCACCTAAAACGCGCATACCAACGCGCCCAACCCAACGGCTAAAACGATTGCCTCGGGTTGGGAATGGACCGCGCAGGTGCTCCGGGATGACCGAATTGATATTGCTCATAGTCTGTTACGCCTACGGTGATACAGCAGCTTGAATAGCGCTCAGCTTAAGTTTCACCCGGCGAATGTTATCAGGCCCGAGGCGCAACATTTGTTTTTGTGCATCCGGTAATGATTCCAGTGCCGGATCAGCAAATCGATACATCACCGTGTCATCGGTCAATTCCACCACCGTACCCACCGCAGGGGTGTCGTTCAGCACCGCAATAGCTTCGAGCAGCACTTGCTCTGGAGCGGTATCTGGATAGCCAATTTCCGCTAAGGCGGCAACAATCAGTGGCCGATAACGCTGCATCATAGTCACTAATACCTCAGTATCAAGGCTAACAAACCAATCAACCAGAGTGTTATAGCGGTCGTAGCTACGCGGGTCGATATAGAGTTTGTCATTTTGCTCAAGCACCCGGAACGCATTACGCGGCCCGTCAATACCCGCCTTGTCGCGTACCACCACGCCGTTGCGGAGGTTATCGATAAACACCACTGCATCGCGGATTAACTGCGTACTGGTTAATGCTGAGGTATCTTGCTGCGCCAGCTGTAGTTGCTCGATGACATCGGCAGTGCTGGTGGCTAATTCAGGCAGAATAGGCTGTTCCTCAACCACCTCAAGCTCAACTGTTTCTGGTAGTTCGGGCGGCAGCTGCTCGGTATCTTCTGGTTGTGGCTGCTCAGGTAGTTCTACTTCAACCACTTGCGGCTGCTCAATCGGAGTAGGTTGTTGACGCTGTTGATTGACCCATAACCAGGCAATGATTGCCGCTGCTAAGGCAACAACAATCACAATAGTAAAGATGAGTTTGCCGTTGCCAGATGTGGCTGGGGGCTCATCACGGTATAGGTCAGTCATTCACTACTCCTCTTGAAACTATTGATCCTGCTCGGCACGGCAAAAGACTAGTTCTGTTGCCGTAGATTGCGCTGAGTCAAAACGATATCCAGCGGCGTTAAATTGCTGTAAACCAGCGACCGTAGTGACTTGCTCGTTGATAATATAGCGCGCCATAGCGCCACGCGCCTTTTTCGCCCAAAAACTGATGACTTTATACTGCCCGTTTTTCTCATCTTTAAACACGGGGGTAATCACCTGAGCTTTCAAATGCCGCGTCTTTACACTACTAAAATACTCGTTAGACGCCAAGTTCACCAATATATCGCTGCCAATAGCGGCTAAATCGTCGTTGAGCTTATCGGTAATCGCTTGGCCCCAAAACTCATACAGGTTCTTGCCGCGCTCAGTTGCTAGGCTGGTTCCCATTTCTAAGCGGTATGGTTGCATTAAGTCTAATGGCCGCAATACACCATATAGACCTGACAAGATGCGTAAATGTTCCTGGGCATAGTAAATAGCTTGATTGGCAAATTTTTCCGCGGCTAAACCGGTGTAAACGTCGCCAGCAAAGGCATACATGGCTGGCCGGGCATTATCGGCAGTAAAGGGCTGTTGCCAGCTTTGAAAACGAGCGGCATTCAGACCCGCCAATTTATCACTGATATGCATCAAATTGCTTAAATCAGCTGGAGTGAGTTGTTTGGCTACATCAATCAGTTGCTGAGCCTGTTCTAGCATCCGCGGCTGCGAAAAATCCGCTGTTGGCAGCGGACTTTCATAGTCTAGGTTTTTCGCGGGAGATAATACGACGAGCATGTCATGCCCCCTTGATGATTATGGTAGTTGGTCGAGATCTTCGCCTTCTTTCTCAATCTCAGGTGGGAGCAGGTCTTCACGACTAATTCCCAACATAAATGCCAGCGCACTGGCAACGAAGATAGATGAATAGGTACCAATGAAAACACCAAATAATAGTGCCGTGGCAAAGCCATGGATCAATTGACCACCCAAGAAGAACAGCGCTAACAACACCAGAACGGTAGTTAACGAGGTGATCACGGTGCGGCTCATGGTGTCGGTAATGGCACCATTGATGACTTCTTCGCTGCTGTATTTACGGAA
>CAYXGO010000192.1:2363-3164 GCA_964464575.1 uncultured Pseudomonas sp.
CAGACTACCACGGTATCGTTGATGGAATAACCGATCACCGCCAGCAAAGCTGCCAATACGGTCAGGTCAAACTCCAGCTGCAACACTGAGAACAGCCCCAAAGTGATTATCACGTCATGCGCCAACGCACCCACAGCACCGAGCGCTAAGCGCCATTCAAAGCGAATAGCGATGTAGATCAAGATACAAATAAGTGCAGTCAACAGCGCTAAACCGCCCTGCTCAGCCAATTCATCGCCAACGCTAGCGCTGACGAATTCACTGCGACGTAAATCGACTTTTTCGCTACTACTGGCGCGCATCATAGCAACAATCTGATCGCCGGTTTGCTGGGCATTGACGCCCTCAATGGCGTCGATACGAATCAACACATCGCGTTGCGTACCAAAGTTCTGCACCACCGCTGAGTTAAAGCCGTTTTGCTCTAACACCGAGCGGATCTGGCCCAAATCAGCATTTTGCTGATAGCCCAGTTCAATCACCGTACCACCGGTGAAGTCCAAACCCCAATTGAGTTTATTGACCGCTAATGAGGTGATTGAGCCAATCAGCAATAATGCGCTCAGAATAAGCGCCGGCATACGATAGCGCATAAACTGAATGGTTTTATCTGTACTAATTAATTCACGCATAGTGGCCCCTTACACCGACAGCTTATCAATGCGCTTGCCGCCCCAAATTGCGTTTACAACCGCACGGGTGCCGACAATGGCAGTGAACATGGAGGTGATAATACCTATGGCCAAAGTGACCGCGAAACCTTTAATCGGGCCAGTACCTACGGCAAATAGAATAATGGCG
>CAYXGO010000193.1:0-3159 GCA_964464575.1 uncultured Pseudomonas sp.
AAGGTTATCTTTGCCAAACTTATGTTTCACCGCAGCTTTTAAACCAAGATAGGTACCTAGCGCAGTATGTGGTGATGGGTCACCAGCTTTCTCGGCAGTGCCAGCAACAAAGGCAGTTTCTTCAGCAACGATGGCAATATCACTGGTACGGATATTGACGTCTTCAGCGGTGATATAGCGACCACTTAAGGAGTTCACAAAACGACCATAAGCACGGAACAGTTCTGCTGATTTAATGGTCTTGGCATCACCGATAATAACCGCTTTACCACCACCTAATGGCAGACCTGCTAAGGCGCTTTTGTAGGTCATGCCGCGCGATAAACGCAACACATCAGTCAGCGCTTCAGCCGATGAGGCATAATTCCACAAACGCGTACCGCCCAGTGATGGGCCCATAGTGGTATCGTGGATAGCGATGATAGCTTTGAGGCCAGTTGCTTTATCGTGACAGAACACGACTTGCTCGTGTTGGTCGAATTCTTTGTGCTCGAATAGAGACATCTTTGCTGTTTCCTCGTTCATCCGAAAAGTGCGCGCACATTAGCATTTTGCGACGCAAGGCGCTAGCTGCTAGAGTGACATTTTTCGTTTACGTAAACGTAAACTATTGCAAGCTAAGTTTACACTACATGGCTCTTTGCTGTCAGCGACTTTCGCGGTAGTATGACCAGCTACAATGACCTCTTTATGACATAGGACAAGCAGTATATGGCCGACCAACAGCCCGCTATCAGTGAAGCTGAAATTGCCGAATGGATTCGCGCACAGTATCAAGCTGCCGCGAAATATCTTGCTGAAGAAGGCTACATCTTGGATGTGGTGAACTTACAAGCCAGTCGTTATCTTGCCCCGCACGTTGCGGTGTGGCGTTTTACCACCATGGATAAAACCAATGTGTGGATTATTAACGGTGATGTACCCACTGCTATGGTGGCGGCCAAAGTTGCTGATGATGCTCGCAGTGTGATGCGCCACTTTGCGCTCCAGTGGCAATTAAAAGCTGAGGCAATTTACAACAACCCCAAAAGCGACGCTGAGCAAAAGCGTCATGCTGATTACCTGATAAGCCGCGCAGAAACGGTTTATCAGACCACTCAGCATGACGAGTTGTGGGCTACTCAATAGTCATCATCATCGGCTGCGTCTGCAGCCGCTTCGCTGACCAAGTGCATAACCCCATCATTGAGTAAATGACAGAGTAGTTGTTGACTATCGGTATGGCTTAACTGCTCAGCGTAATGCTGCAATGGCAGTTCTTGCCATTGGTTCGCCAAGCTTATAGCCAGCTGACGATTCGCTGCGGTTAATGGATAGGGGTCACCACTGGCATACAAATAGTGTTGTTGTGGATCAATTAACAAACGCGCACCAGCCGTTCTACACAGCAGCATATCAGCATCTAAACAATCAGCGATATCTTGCCATTGCACAGCAAAATCAGGTTGTGGTAACGGGCGCTTACTTTGTGACATTACCTGCATCAACACATTATCTAGATCGGCGTTGGCGATGCTATCGAGTAAAAATCGCCGAAGCTGTGCGAGCTGCTCAGCACTGACTTGATAGGGTTGGCCATAATCACTTTGCTGCGGATCGCGATAACGTGGATAGTTCGCTCCCTCAGCGGCCAACAGCATATCGGCCACCTGTGAGGTTAATTCTGCGGTATTGGCGGCGCGAAATCCGACTGAATAATTCAAGCTCGGCTCAAGTGCGACGCCGTGGTGGGGGCACCCAGCTGGGATATACAGAATATCGCCGGCTTCAAGTACGGCATCAATGACTGGCTCAAAGCTGTCTTGTAATTGTTTAAGATCAGCATGGGGGCGAAACTCGTTGGCGGCGGTAACGCGCTCGCCGACTTGCCAATGACGTTGCCCTTCGCCTTGAATAATAAATACATCATATTGATCGAGGTGTGGACCGACACTGCCACCCGGCACGGCAAAGCTAATCATCACATCGTCCAGGCGCCAATCGGGTAGAAACCGAAATGGCTCAAGCAGCGCATGGATTTCTGGCATCCATTCATTGACTGATTGTACCAATAAGGTCCAATCGCTATCGCCGAAATCATCGTAGCTGGCAAAGGGGCCATGACTTACTAGCCATTGGTCACCGCGATGTTCGATGACGCGTGAATCAACCTCAGCTTCTTGCGCCAAACCAGCGAGGATCTCTGGTTCGATCAGGTCGCTAAAGTTGGCCAAGCCAGCTTTGATCAACAGTGGCTTTTGCTGCCAATAGTGGCTGAGAAATTTGGCCCGATCGAGGGTTAACGTTAGGCTCATGCGTCGAGTTCATCCACAAAGGCACTGGCGCGGCCAATATAGCTAGCCGGAGTGAGTAACTTAAGTTCAGCTTTGACGGTTTCTGGTAACGCTAGACTATCAATGAAAGTGGCCATGGCGGTCTGATTGACACGCTTGCCACGGGTAAGTTCTTTGAGTTTTTCGTAAGGTTTTTCAATACCATAGCGACGCATCACGGTTTGAATCGGCTCGGCCAATAATTCCCAATTTTGATCTAGTTCACGTAGCAGGTTGTCGCCGTTCACTTGTAATTTGCTAATGCCTTTGAGACTGGCTTGATAGGCGATTAATGCGTAGGCAAAACCGACACCGAGGTTACGTAATACGGTTGAATCGGTGAGATCACGTTGCCAGCGACTGACCGGCAGCTTCTGTGCTAAATGGGACATGATAGCGTTGGCCATGCCCAAGTTGCCTTCAGAATTCTCAAAATCAATCGGATTCACCTTGTGCGGCATGGTCGATGAACCGACTTCGCCCTCTATGGTGCGCTGTTTAAAGTGGTTCAGCGCAATATAGCCCCATACGTCACGGTCGAAATCAATCACGATGGTATTAAATCGCGCCACCGCATCGAAAATTTCTGCAATATAATCATGCGGCTCGATTTGTGTGGTGTAGGCATTCCAAGTCAGTCCCAATGAGCTCACGAACTGCTCGGCTAAGGCGTGCCAGTTCACTTCTGGGTAGGCGGCTAAATGGGCATTGTAGTTACCGACAGCGCCATTGATTTTACCCAGCAGCGGAATGGCTTGTAATTGCTCTAGCTGCCGTTGTAAGCGCACGTATACGTTCGCCATTTCTTTGCCTAGAGTGGTTGGCGTAGCAGGTTGGCCGTGGGTAC
>CAYXGO010000194.1:0-3104 GCA_964464575.1 uncultured Pseudomonas sp.
CATTTCGTAGATACGCTCGAGCATCCACCATTCCAAATCGGTGGTGGTGGTCACGCCTAGTTCAATCACCGCATCGGAAAAACCCTCAGCAATCACCTGCTGCGCCCAGCCCACAGCATCTTGGTAATGGGCAATTTCCGCCGCGGTGCGGGTCTCGAGCCAACCTACCGCCAATTTTTCAGCACTGACCACGCGTTGCTGATAAGGGGCAGGCAGATAAGCCAGCAAGGTTTCTTTTTCCGAGGCAATCAGGCCATCGGCCGCGCCAAAACCTACCGACTGGTTGACGCCAATGCGCTGCGGCTGGCGTTCAACAATGAGCTCCACCAAGCGCTGCCACTGATCTGGCTGTTGCTCTGGGTTCCAGGCACTTTTAAACACCTCACCCACGTCATAACGGGCTACCGCCAAGGCCTCAACGCCATGATCCACACCCTGCGCATCGATACCACGGTCAAACAGCACCAGCATGGTACGGCGGCGGGCATTAAACCAATCACTCGGCAGCATAGTTCTGAGCACCGGGTCTTCATTGTTTTCGCGGCTAATCAGCAGCCACATATCAATGCCCTCACGGCGCATCAATGCCGGCGCAATGGTGGCGAAACGCTCGGTTAAAATGGCATCTAGCGCAACGGCTTGTTCACGCGCCGATAGCGGCTGCTTAGCTTGCGCTGCACCTTGATTCGGCCACAGCAGCACCATAGACAACAAAAATACTAACAATAAGCGATTAGCTATATTCATTATGTGAATGCTCGCAATTTAATCAATACATTAGACGAATAGATGTAACAGGCCTAGTCTGAGTTCATTAACACGCTCACAACAAATGGACGAATCATGACCGATTTTAAACCTGTTGCTGGCCTTACTATGCCTACCTCAAGTGGTTTGGTACAAGCGTTATTTAGCCCAACCACCCAACAATTTTTAGTCACCCTGGTGCGCCGATTTCGGCCGCAACTGCGACAGTTGCTGTTGCAGCGCGCCGAGCGCCAACGCGCCATTGATAACGGCGCGCTGCCCGACTTTGATGCGGCCACCGCAGGTATTCGCAGCAGCGATTGGCAGATTGCGCCGCTACCGCAGGATTTGCAAAAACGTCGCTTAGAGATCACCGGCCCGGTAGATCGCAAAATGGTTATTAATGCCTTGAATGCCGATGTCGATTGCTACATGGCCGACTTTGAGGACTCGCAATCGCCGACCTGGCAAGGCTTACTCGAGGGCCAGCTGAACTTGCGAGATGCCAACCGCGGCGAAATCAGCTACCACGACCCAGCCAGCGGCAAACACTACCGCCTTAACAACCAAAACGTACTGCTGATTGCCCGTGTGCGCGGCTTGCACCTGCCCGAAAAGCACGTACTGGTGGATGATGATGTGATCCCCGGCGCGTTACTAGATTTTGCCCTGTATTTTTGCCTCAACTATGAGCAGCGCAAGCAACGCGGTACCGGCGTGTACTACTATCTACCAAAGCTCGAGCACAGCGATGAAGCAGCCTGGTGGGCCGAGGTATTTAGCTTCACCGAAGACTACTTTGTGCAGCAGCGCGGCTTGATTCGCGCCACCATATTGATTGAAACCTTACCCGCGGTATTCCAAATGGACGAAATTCTGTATGTGATGCGCCAGCACATTGCCGCGCTCAACTGCGGGCGTTGGGATTACATTTTTAGCTACATCAAAACCTTAAAGAATCACCCCGACCGGGTGCTGCCAGACCGTCAACAAGTAACCATGGCGCAGCCGTTTTTGCGCGCTTATTCACGGCTATTGGTGTACACCTGTCACCGTCGCGGTGCGCTGGCCATGGGCGGCATGGCGGCATTTATTCCGAGCAAAGATCCTGCCGCCAACGCGCAAATACTGGCAAAAGTGCGGGCCGACAAAGAACTGGAGCGCGACAACGGTCATGACGGTACCTGGATAGCGCACCCTGGCCTTGCGGCAACGGTACGCGAAGTGTTTGTAGATGGCCTAAACGGCAACAATCAATTGCATGTGCTACCCGCCGATGCCGCCGCCATCAACGCCGCGCAACTGCTGCAGCCGTCGAGCGGCGAGCGCACCGAAGCCGGTATGCGCAGCAATATTCGGGTGGCGCTGCAATACATTGCCGCTTGGATCAGCGGCAGGGGCTGCGTACCTATTTATGGGCTAATGGAAGACGCCGCCACCGCCGAGATCTCGCGCGCCTCAATCTGGCAGTGGATCAAGCACCAACAAGCGCTGGATAACGGCGCCACCGTCACCGTTGTGCTGTTTCGCCAGTACCTCGCTGAAGAAGCGCAAGTGGTGCGCAGCGAAGTGGGCGAGCAGCGCTGGCAGCACGAACGCTTCGATGACGCGCTGCAGTTACTCGATAGCATCACCAGCGCCGAGCAACTGACTGAATTCCTCACCCTGCCCGGCTATCAATTACTCGATTAATGCCCCATTACCTTAATAAGGACGACGCTCATGACCAAGCTATCAGGCACTCTTTCCGAACAACAACAGCAACAAGCGCAAGCGCTGGCTCAGCAATGGCAACACGACCCGCGCTGGCAAGGCATCACCCGCGGCTACTCAGCGCTGGATGTGATCAAACTGCGCGGTAGCGTGCAGCCGCAATACACTTATGCCGAGCGCGGCGCTCACAAGCTATGGCAACTGGTCAATGGCGGTTCCAGTGCTAAGTTTGGCAAGAATTACGTCAATGCGCTGGGTGCACTGACCGGCGGCCAAGCGGTGCAGCAAGTCAAAGCCGGCTTGCAGGCGATTTATTTATCCGGTTGGCAAGTGGCGGCCGACAACAATAGCGGGCTCAGCATGTACCCCGACCAATCGCTGTATCCAGTGGATTCAGTGCCGACAGTGGTTGAGCGCATCAATAACTCGTTTGCCCGCGCCGACCAAATTCAATGGTCGAAAGGGATTAGCAGCGACCAACCGGGCTACATTGATTATTTTGCGCCCATTGTCGCTGATGCCGAAGCCGGCTTTGGTGGCGTGCTAAACGCCTATGAATTAATGCGCAACATGATCAAAGCCGGTGCCGCCGGCGTGCATTTTGAAGATCTGCTGGCCTCGGTGAAAAAGTGCGGCCATATGGT
>CAYXGO010000195.1:0-3094 GCA_964464575.1 uncultured Pseudomonas sp.
TTTAGCTGGTGATGCCTATTTGATGGATGCGGTTACTCGCTTCTCCACCAAAGCCATTGATTTGGGCGAAAAACCATCGGTAATTTCAGCCATTGCTAAATACCACATGACGGAAAAATTGCGTGCCCGTATGGATGACGCGATGGATATTCATGGCGGTAAAGGCATCTGTTTAGGCCCGAATAACTATCTTGGCCGCGGTTATCAAGGTGTACCGGTAGCCATTACCGTAGAAGGCGCCAACATCTTAACCCGTAACCTGATGATCTACGGCCAAGGCGCAATTCGTTGCCATCCGTATGTCTTGGAAGAAATGTTGGCGTCTGCTGATCATACCGCAGCTGGCTTAGCGCGGTTCGATAAAGCCTTGTTTGGTCATATTGGCTTTGCCATGAGCAACTTTGTACGCTCAATGGTGCTGGGCTTTGGTGGTTGGCACTTTAGTTCAACGCCATTTGGCGATAGCACCGCTAAGTACTACAAACAAATGAATCGTTTTAGCGCTAACTTGGCACTGTTATCAGATGTTGCCATGGGTGTATTAGGCGGTTCACTGAAACGTAAACAACGTATTTCTGCGCGTTTGGGTGATATGTTGAGCTACCTATACTTAGCCTCAGCAACGCTGAAGCGCTTTGACGAAGAAGGCCGTCAGAAAGACGACCTGCCGTTAGTACATTGGGCCTTACAAGACACCTTGCACAAACTGCAAGAAAGTCAGTTAGCTTTGCTGGATAACTTTGGTGGTATCGGTAAAGCATTAAAAGTTGTGATGTATCCATTTGGCCGCATCGCTAGCCGCCCAAGTGACAAGCTAGATCACAAAGTCGCGAAGCTGCTGCTGAAACCAAATGCCTCACGTGAGCGTTTAGGTGCTGGCCAGTTCTTGAGCCCAGAGGGTGCATTTGGCTACTTAGAAACAACCTTGCGCGATATTATTAAAGCGGAAGAACTGTTCGACCGCGTTCGCAAAGCAGCTAATCAGCGTATGAGCTTTATCTTCCTTGATAAAGTGGCTGCTAAAGGCAAAGAATTGGGTGTGCTGAATGACGAAGAAGTCGCCTTGTTGATTCGTGCTGAAGAAGGTCGTTTGCGTACCATCAACGTGGATGATTTTGCCCATGAAGACCTGATGGCTGGCAAAGCAGCACGTGACTATGCCTTGGCAAATAAGCCGAAAAAGCCCAAAGCGGCCGCTGATGCCGCGTAATAAATGACAAACGGCGCCTGTGGCGCCGTTTTTTTTGGTGTACAATCGGCCTTCAAATAACAAAAAATGAATTTGGAGTCGAGTCTGCATGACGCAAACACCACAACAACCAAACAGCGCTAAGCGCAGTGGCTTTACCCGTTTCTTAGACACCGTTGAGTATCTCGGAAACCTGTTGCCCCACCCCATTACCTTATTTGCCCTATTCGCCATCGCCATTGTGATTGGCAGCGGCATTGCCAGCTATTTTGGCGTGACCGCGCAGGACCCACGCCCAGGTGGCGGCGTTATTGAAGTGGTCAACTTGCTCAATGCCGAGGGTCTGCAACGTATTGTCACCGGCTTAGTCACCAACTTTACTGGCTTTACCCCGTTAGGTACGGTGCTGGTTGCCTTGCTAGGTGTTGGCATTGCCGAGCGGTCAGGCCTGTTATCAGCAATGATGCGCGGCCTGGTTATGAACGCACCGCCGCGTTTAGTCACTGTTGCGGTGGTATTTGCCGGGGTCATTTCAAATACCGCGGCTGAATTAGGCTACGTTGTTTTAGTACCGTTGGCGGCGATGATCTTCCATTCTCTTGGGCGCCACCCGCTGGCCGGTTTAGCGGCAGCATTTTCTGGCGTATCCGCCGGTTACAGCGCGAACTTAGCCATCGGTACAGTTGATCCGCTGTTGGCTGGTATCACCACGCAAGCGGCTAATTTATTGGATCCAAATTACGTGGTCGGTGCAGAAGCCAACTGGTTCTTTATGGCGGCATCAACCTTCTTGATTGCCTTGATGGGCACTTTTGTTACCGAAAAAATCGTTGAACCCAAGCTCGGTAAATACAACCCCAAAGAAGCCACCATTAACCTCAAAGAACAAACCATAGAGGCATTAAACCCGTTAGAAAAACGCGGTTTATGGGGCGCGCTCATTGCATTTTTAGTGCTTGGCGCACTATTAGCTTGGACTATTATTCCGGCCGACGGCATCTTACGTGACCCAACCACCGGCTTAGTGGCTAATTCACCGTTCCTAAAAGGCATCGTCGTCTTTATCTTCATTACTTTTGCCATTCCTGGCTACGTGTATGGCCGCATCACTAAAGTCATGCGCAGCGACCGCGATGTTATTGATGCCATGTCAGACAGCATGAGTACCATGGGCATGTATATTGTGCTGGTGTTCTTTGCCGCGCAGTTCGTGGCCTTCTTCGGCTGGACCAACCTCGGCACTATTTTTGCGGTAAACGGCGCTGAGTTTCTACAGAACATTGGTTTGACCGGGCCACTGCTGTTCATTGTGTTTATCTTCATGTGTGCCTTTGTGAACTTATCACTCGGCTCAGCCTCGGCTCAATGGGCTATCTTTGCACCAATATTTATCCCCATGTTGATGTTAATTGGCTACTCACCTGAAGTGATTCAAGCGGCTTACCGTATTGGCGACTCAGTCACCAATATCATTACCCCGATGATGAGCTATTTTGGCTTAATTTTGGCAGTTGCCGTGCGCTATAAGAAAGATACCGGTATCGGTACTATGATTGCCATGATGCTACCCTACACCATGGTATTTATTGTCGGCTGGACCGCCTTCTTTATGCTTTGGGTATTTGGTTTAGAACTACCGGTTGGGCCTGGCTCACCGACCTATTATCCGGCACCGTAGAGGCTAATACATTACAATAGTGTCAGTCAGTGAACCTGGCTGACATTATAACTCATGTGAGCGGCTCGACTTTACGATGTCTTTATTAGAATAAATAACTATAGATGATTTTCCCGAAAATTGACTGCGAACCAGTGTCTGTCGACCGGGATACCTAAATTTGGGAGCATTTCAACATCCTGCCATTGCTTACCGATTTAATCATACTCAAAAAAAATGGGGTTCAT
>CAYXGO010000196.1:0-3083 GCA_964464575.1 uncultured Pseudomonas sp.
TGCTGGTGGCCGAATCGATGTCCCATAAGCCGCCCACATCGCTATGGGCTTCAAACCCAATCACTGCAATACCACGCTCTGTTAACCGCCGCACCGCGCACAAACCCGACGGCCCAGCGCCTATCACCACATAAGGCAATTGCTGACTCATTGCGTTACTACCCATCACCACATTCCTGGTTAGTTTAATCGAATTAACCTGCCCTCGGGGCTGTCGGTAAGCACGTAGACATGACCATCGTGCCCAACATGAACCGCCCGAAAACGCTGGTCTAAATCAGTAAGTAACTGCTCACTTAGCTCTAACAGCCCGTTATTGTATGAAAACCGTTGTAGGCGTTTCCCGGCTAAGTGAGCCACCAATAAATCACCCTGCCACTCAGGGTGCTTGTCACCGTAATACACCGCTAAACCAGCTGGCGCTAACGACGGTGTCCACACCCATAACGGAATGTCGATACCGGGCAATTCTTGAAATGGCGACACTTTAGCACCGGTGTAATCAATACCATAAGTGACCATCGGCCAGCCGTAATTGCGGCCTCTTTCGAGCTGATTGATTTCATCGCCGCCCTTAGGGCCGTGTTCGTGCTGCCAAATGATTTGCCGCTCGCTGTCGTACACCAAACCTTGCACATTACGGTGACCGTAACTAAAGGTAGCGGGCGCCTCAGTGTGGGTATAGGGGTTATCAGCCGGAATGCTGCCATCACGGTTGATGCGTACCACTTTGCCCAAGTGGCTATTGAGGTTTTGCGCCTGCTCACGGTAGTCAAAGCCATCGCCTAAACTCAGTAACAAGGTGCCGTCAGCCCACCACGTCATGCGCGCACCATAATGCGCTGAACCTTTTTTATCGGGTGTGGCACGGAAAATTTGTTGTACCTGCTGCAACTGATAGGGCGGCTGTGGCGATAACTGAGCGCGGCTCACACAAGTGGCGTTGGCATCAGCGGTACCGCAGGCATAGCTCAAAAACAGTTCCCGACTACTGCTAAAGTCAGTGCTTAATAGCACTTCAAATAAGCCGGCTTGAGCATCTACAAACAAGCCATCGAGCTGCTTTTCGACCGTACTTTTTTGCCCATCGGGCGCCACATAAACCAGTTGCCCACTGCGCTCCGTCACTAACCAGCCGGTATCGGGTAATTGCGCAACCGACCAAGGAAAATGCAAACCCTCAGTGATGGTTTCAAAGCGTTCCTCGGCTTGTACGGCGGGTGCCAACAGCAACAGGCCTGCCAGCGCTGCGAGAGAGTGATGCAATTTCATTAGGCGTGCTCCTGCAATTCAACCGCGGTGGGGTGCCAGAGGCGATGGAAGATCCAACCCGCTAAGCCGCCACAACTACTGAGCAGAATAAAACCCAGTGCCGTGCGGTTTGCCGCAATTAAGGTGGGCATGGGGGCTAAATAATCAATGATGCTGAAGGCGATCATCAGGCCAATCACGCCGGCTGCTATAAACCAGCGCCGCTCATGGCGTGGTTGCCCGCGACCGAGCCAATAAGCCACGGGCAGCGCCAGCACTAAGGTAAGGGATAGAAACACCGCCATGGTGGGGGAAAAATGTAAGACATCGTGATACATGGTGGATATGCGGGCATCCATATCAATGTCAACCGACAGCGCGGTGAGCGCGGCTAAATTGAATTGAGTTTGGATCACGCTAGCGGTGATGGCGGCAGCCGTCACTGCCACCATAAACGCGATAATAATTCGCACAATACTGAATTGACGCATAAAAACAGTCCTTCGCTAACAGATGAAATTAGCTTAGCACTGTCACCATTGCACCGCTAACCAATTATCATCACGGCTAAAGGTCACGCTTTGCAGGGCATCACTGAAGCCCTCCACGTTGACCAAATTGCGCTGTGACGACCAGATTTCTTGTAACACCGGTTGGCGTATCATAAAGCCGGTTAAATCAGCGGGGCGAGTCACCTCTTGATAAACCCAAAAGTCGCGCCCCTCAATCTGAAAGCCGACCAATTGCAACGCCAGTGAGTCACCGGAGAGCGGCGCCAGCTCAAATTGACTGGCGGCATAGTCGGCAAATTGCTGCTGGGTTGCGGCATTGCTGTGAATGTCTGCCTTGGCATCAAACAATTGCTTCACGGCATGCTCGGCATCATGCAAAAAGAACCGATGCATGACTTCAATGTTACCGCTGCGCGGGTTGAACGCCACGGTCGTGGACGCGGTATGTAATTGATGCGCCCAAGCGCTACTGAGCATGCTGCTGACAACCGTCAGCAGCACCACCACAGCCTTCACCAAAGCAAAGCCACTACGCGCCATTAACGCTCTACCTCGGGCTCAGTTTTCTTGCTGTCGGTCTTCTTGCTGTCCGTCTTCAGTTCTGTTTTCGCCTCTTGCATCAGGTCGCGAGAAATATGATCGCGCCCACGTTGTGACTTAAACGCTTCGATACGCGATTCAATCATTCGCCGTGGATAGTAGTTATTGCTGATATCCACATCGGCTGTTTCCCAATTTGGGTCTACCGCGAACTCTTGTACCGGCTTATCGGTAATAATCAATTTGCTCACCGATTTTGCGTTACGACGCCAAATTTCAGCCGGAATGTTAAGCATTTCAGTGCTGCCGTCGGCATAGGTGGTGTGCAACAGAATCGGCATCACCAAGCCGCCAATATTATCAAAATCCAGCACATAGTAATGCTTGTCTTCGGTGACCGCGCGCTCAAATACCCGCCGCTCCCATGGCTCTAACTTGGCCAAAAAGCTCTGATATTCGTTGCGCTGCTTATTGGTGACGGTGAACTGGTCGTTGTCATCATGAAAATCACGAATCTCTGGGTTCAGTTCTACCCAAGTTTTGCGTGCTTCTTCGGCGTTACGTTGCACAAACAATGACGTGGGTTTGTTCTGCTCTTCCTCGCGACGACGCTGCCAATCGATATCTGGATCTTGGGTATCAAGGCGCAGTTTGTAGACACGCTCTAAGCTGATATCAACGTGGTCGGTCGAGTAAAACCAACCGCGCCAAAACCAATCTAAGTCAACTCCTGAGGCTTCTTCCATGGTGCGGAAGAAATCCGCCGGGGTTGGCCGTTTG
>CAYXGO010000197.1:0-3080 GCA_964464575.1 uncultured Pseudomonas sp.
GATAGCCGCGAACCCAGCATTTGGGATACCTTCTGCGCCGAACCGGGGCGTATCAAAGATGGCTCTAATGGCTTAGTCGCCTGTGAGCATGTCGCGCGCTGGCGTGACGATGTTGCCATCATAAAAAGCTTGGGCGTTGACGCCTACCGTTTTTCCATTGCTTGGGGCCGAGTGATCCGCGCCGACGGTAGTATCAATCGCGCTGGCCTACAGTTTTACGTCGACTTAGTCAACGAACTGCAACGCCAAGGCATCCAGTCGCACGTGACCCTCTACCATTGGGACTTACCGCAATATTTAGAAGACCGCGGCGGCTGGCTGAATCGCGATACCGCCTTCCGCTTTGCTGAATATGCCGAAGTCATTGGTCGTGCGCTGGGTAACAAAGTCAGCAGCTACGCCACCTTGAATGAGCCATTTTGCAGCGCCTATTTAAGCTACGAAGCAGGCATTCATGCGCCAGGCCACAAAAATCGTCAGCAAGGCCGCCAAGCCGCGCATCACTTGTTGCTAGCTCATGGCTTAGCGCTGCCGATTCTGCGCCAACACGCGCCAGCCGCGCAACACGGCATTGTGCTGAACTTTAGCCCCTGCCACGCGGCCAGCGACAGCGCTGAAGACCGCAAGGCCGCGGCAACCGCCCATGCCTACCACAACTTATGGTATTTGCAGCCGTTATTGCAACGCTCATACCCCGACTTGTTACATGAATTAGCAGCCCATGAACAGCCACAGGTTGAGCCGGGTGATATGGATATTATTGCCCAGCCGCTGGATTTCTTAGGCGTCAATTATTACACCCGCACGGTGTTTCGCGCTAAGAACAACTGGTTCTCTGACGTACCGCCGCAAGCCACTGCGGATAAGCCGCTGACCTGCATGGGATGGGAAGTTTACCCACAGGGCTTAACGGAAATTTTAGTCGATCTGAAACGCACCTTTGCTAATTTACCGCCGATTTATATCACCGAGAACGGCGCCGCCTTTCCCGATCCTATCGTCAACGGCGCCATTAACGACCAGGCACGCATCGACTACTACCAAACCCACCTGCTAGCGGTGCATGACTGCATTGAAGCTGGGGTGGCCATCAACGGCTATTTCGCCTGGAGTTTACTGGATAACTTTGAGTGGGCCGAGGGCTACAGCAAGCGCTTTGGTATCGTCTATGTAGACTTCGACAGCCAAGAACGTATATTAAAGGCCAGTGCCCGCGCGCTGCAGCAATTCTGGCTAGCGCGAAAAGCAAAACAACCGGTGGTTGAGGCGATATGATTGCGCGTAAAGAGAAAATAGCATACGGCTTGGGGGATACGGCCAGCAACATCGTGTTCCAAACCATCATGCTGTTTTTGGCATTTTTCTACACCGATATTTACGGGATCTCGGCGGCCACCGTCGGCACCATGTTCTTGGTGGTACGGCTGATGGACGCCATCACCGATCCATTGATGGGCTTATTAACCGACAAAACCCGCAGTCGCCATGGCCAATTCCGCCCTTATTTGTTGTGGTTGGCACTGCCCTTTGCGGCCTGCAGCGTGCTAGCATTCACCACCCCTGAGCTCGGCGAAAACGGTAAAATCTGGTACGCCTACGCCACCTATACCCTGCTGATGCTGGCCTACACCGCCATTAACATTCCTTACTCGGCGCTCGGCGGCGTGCTCACCAGCGACCCCAATGAACGGGTGTCGGTGCAATCGTATCGCTTTGTCTTTGGCATGCTCGGCGGCTTATTGGTCACCTTGTGCACGCTGCCGTTAGTAGCCTGGTTTGGTCAAGGTGATACCGCACTGGGCTACCAATTAACCATAGCCGCGATGAGTGTGCTCGGCATTGTGTTATTTTTGCTGTGCTTTGCCGGCACCCGCGAGCGCGTGGTATGCCCCCCGCAACGCTTGGGGCTGCGCACTGGCCTGCGCATTTTGTGGGCCAATGATGCTTGGCGTACTTTAGCCAAAGTCGCCATTTTGCTACTGATTGGCATCGCTATCAAAAACACCCTGGCCATTTATTACGTCAAATATTACCTACTGCGCGAAGACCTCATCACCGCTTTTGTGTCGCTCGGCATGGTCGGCAACATTCTGGGCTGCGCGCTAGCCAACCCGCTTACTCGCCGCGTAGATAAAGTAACAGCCTACAAAGCACTGCAACTGATTTCTGCAGCGATATGTTTAGCAGCATTTTGGGTGCCCGCGGACCAGTTAGTGCTAGCCTTCACCTTGTATTTTTTCTGGGGCTTTTTCTTACAAATGGCCACCCCAATTCTGTGGGCCAAAATCGCCGACGTCGTGGATTACGGCCAGCAGCAAAGCGGCATTCGCGCCACCGGGCTGGTGTACTCGTCGGTGGTGTTCTTTATTAAAGTTGGCATTGCCCTCGGTGGCGCCATTGCCGGTTGGTGGTTGTCATTTTATGGCTACCAAGCCGACCAAGTGCAAAGCGCCGAAGCGCAATACGGCATTCTGGTGGCCTTCACGGTGTTCCCAGCTATCGCTTCACTGCTTGTGGCGTGGGTAATGCGCAGGTACACTTTAGACCAACAACGAGTGGTTCATATCGCACAACAGTTAGCGGGGTAATTAGGTACAGCATGGCAACCATCTACGAAGTATCAAAACTTGCCGGCGTGTCCCTTGCCACGGTGTCTCGTGTCATCAATAACAATGGCGCAGTGCGCCAGGCTACCCGTGATAAAGTGGAAGCCGCCATGCGCGAACTGGGCTATCGCCCCAACTCAGCCGCGCAATCGCTAGCCAGCCAGCGCGCCAACAGTATCGGCATCTTAGTATCCGAGTTACACGGCCCGTTCTATGGCGTGTTATTGAGCCGTATTGAGGATGAATTCCGCCGCGCTGGCAAGCACGTTATTATTGCGGCGGGCCACAGCGATGAAGCGTTAGAACGCGAAAGTATCGAGTTTTTACGCAGCCGCAACTGCGATGCGCTGATTTTGCACGTAGAAGCCGTCAGTGATGAGTATTTGGTGGCGCTAGCAGCCGAGGGTTGTGCATTTGTGTTGATTAACCGCATGGTACCACAGTTGGCCGACCGCTGTATCACCTTAAACAACC
>CAYXGO010000198.1:0-2687 GCA_964464575.1 uncultured Pseudomonas sp.
GCTTGCACGCGGCTACCGAGGTCATGGCAACAGTAGTTGCATTGGCTGTGCTCTAACAGCTCACTTAGATTAGAAATAGTCATCAGACTTGCATCAAGGTCATTTTTGCGGAACTATGTGCGCCATTATACCGATGAATCAGTCGTGGAGATAGTAATGGACCAACGACAACGGGCCGCGCGATTACTAGAGCGTATTGAAGCTGAGCTGCACTGCTTAGGCTTGTGGCAAAATCATTTTCCGTCGTCACAGGCGTTAGCCAGCGACCAACCTTTTGCCATCGATACCCTAGACTTTCACCAGTGGTTGCAGTTCATTTTATTGCCACGCATGTGGGAGATGATCGATGGTGAACATCCGTTACCGCAGAATATTGCAGTGAGCCCAATGGCCGTGCAAGTGTATAGTGACAAGCTAGAACATCACGAAGAACTGATTTTGGCATTACGACAGTTCGATATCTTATTAAGCGGTAGCGATCCTCTCGCTGACGATGTCTGATCTTACCATTGTTTATGATGATGCTAGCTTGGTGGTGATTGATAAGCCGGCTGGTCTATTAGTACACCGCAGTTGGATAGCCCGCGAAGCCACTGAATTTGCGCTACAACAACTGCGCGATCAAATCGGTCAGCGGGTGTACCCGGTGCACCGTCTTGATCGTCCTACCTCAGGTTTACTGGTCTTTGGCAAAGATGCCGATAGTGCACGCTTGCTCAGTGAACAATTTGCCGAGCGCCACGTGACTAAGCGCTATCATGCGATTGTACGAGGCTATTTGGGCGATGGTGTGTTGGATTATCCGTTAAAAGAAGAGCTCGACAAAATTGCCGATAAACGCGCACAGCAGGATAAAGAGCACCAGCCTGCGCTGACCGAATATCGCTGTGTACAGCAATTTGAATTGCCAGTTGCGGTGACTGACAGGCACCCAACCAGCCGCTATTCATTGATGGAATTATGGCCAAAAACCGGTCGGAAACATCAACTACGTCGTCATATGGCCCATTTGCGCCATCCGATTATTGGTGATACCCGTCATGGTGACAGCCGCCAGAATCGCTATTTTCGTGAAAATCATGATTTAACACGATTATTGCTAGCGGCGACTGGGTTACAGTTTCAGCACCCACATAGTGGCGCCGCCATCAATCTTCAGGTACCAATTCCGCCCGAGTTCTTGCAGCCGTTTGTGGCAGTTGAATAAGCGCCTAGTCGACTAGGCGCAGTAGCTCGTTGATACCGACTTTCTCGCGAGTTTTGGCATCAACTTTTTTAACGATAATAGCGGCGTACAGGCTGTATTTTCCGCAGGCGCTTGGCAAGCTACCGGGAACAACCACCGCACCTGCTGGTACCCGACCATAATGCACTTCACCGGTTTCACGGTCGTAAATACGAGTACTTTGGCCGATATACACGCCCATAGAGATAACCGCGCCGGCTTCTACAATCACGCCTTCAACGATCTCTGAGCGGGCGCCGATAAAACAGTTATCTTCAATAATAGTTGGATTGGCTTGTAGGGGTTCAAGCACACCACCAATACCAACACCACCCGATAAATGCACATTTTTGCCAATTTGTGCGCAGGAGCCGACAGTAGCCCAAGTATCCACCATGGTGCCGTCATCAACAAAGGCACCGATATTCACGTACGATGGCATGAGTACCACGTTGCGACCGATAAATGCACCTTTCCGCACCATAGCCGGCGGGACCACGCGCATGCCTTCGGCACGAAAGCGTTGCTCATCATAGTTGGCAAACTTGCTCGGAACTTTATCAAAGAAGCGTGTTTCAGCGCCATCCATAAGCTGATTGTCGTTGCAACGGAAGGATAATAACACCGCTTTTTTTAACCATTGATGAACCTGCCATTGGCCGTCAATTTTTTCTGCAACACGCAGCTTACCGGCGTCGATAGCGCTGATCACTTGGTCGATATCGGCACGCAATTGGGCACTTACGGTGGCCGGAGAAATAGTCGCTCGTTGTTCAAACGCGCTTTCAATGCGCTGTTGTAAATCGGTCATATTGGTCGTCCTAAGTCATAGTTAATCGAGCGCGGCAATAATTTGTTGCCGCAGCAATTCGCGCTGATGGCTATCAAGAGCCTGTTGCTGACGCGTTGAGACAATAAAAAGATCTTCAGCTTGTTCGCCGACGGTGGTGATTTTAGCGGCCAAGATATTGATATCCAAGTCTTGTAATACTTTGGCAACGCGCGCCACCAAGCCAGGGCGGTCTAGCGTAGTCAGTTCAAAGGCACTGCGGCGTTGATTCTTTTCCGCCACAAACTCAACCCGTGTTGGCACTGAAAAACTGCGTAACTGGCGCGGTATGCGCCGCTGCGCATGGGGCACGGGTTGGCGCTTACGCAGCACATCATGGAGCTGCTGGTGCAAGCGCTCGCAGGCTGAGCTGTCGGTTAATGGCTGGCCTTGTTCGTTAAGAATAATAAAGGTATCCATGACGTAACCATCACGGGTCGCCAAAATTTGCGCATCATGAATACTGATACTTTGGCTGTCCAATACTGCGGCTACGGCGGCAAATAAATTAGCTTGTTCTTCGGTATAGATAAACAGCTCAGTGGTACCGCGATTATTCTCGTCACCAATCAGGATAAGCGGTAATTCATGGTCATCACGTAGCGCCGCAATGGCGCGGGTATGCCAACAAAT
>CAYXGO010000198.1:2697-3063 GCA_964464575.1 uncultured Pseudomonas sp.
GATGGCGCAGAAAGTAATCGGCGGTAAAACGCGACCAAAGTTGCTGGATGTGCTCGTGGGCGAGCCCAGCACTGAGTAATAGCGCCAGTGCTTGCTGCTGGTTTTGGGTAATTCGAGCCCGTAGTTCAAGCGCTGCTGAGGGTTTGTTTTGCTGCAAAAAGCTGCTAGTCGCGTGGTATAGATTTTCCAGTAACGTGGCTTTCCAGTTATTCCATAAGCTGCTGTTGGTGGCACGAATGTCTGCCACGGTTAAGCAATAAAGATAGTCGAGATGTTGCTGGGTGCCCATTAACGCGGCAAATTCGCGGACTACTTCGGGGTCATGAATATCGCGCTTTTGAGCAGTCACTGACATCATTAAATGAT
>CAYXGO010000199.1:0-3057 GCA_964464575.1 uncultured Pseudomonas sp.
GCGTCAATGCATGCCACAATTGCTGACGGTCAACGTTATCCAGCGCACAGAGCTGCTGATCCACACGTTTCATGGTGTCACTGCATGGCAAACCCAACAGCGCACCAGCTGGATGCGTAACGCCGGCATCCAACACTGCGTTGAGTTCGCGCTCGGATAAACAAGGTCGCGCCGCATCATGTACCGCCACCCATTGAAAACCACGCTCGGCGGCTCGTTGCACCCCGGCTAATACCGATGCCGCTCGGCTAGCACCGCCCTGCACCACTGTAATTGGCACACCCTGGATGGCGCTCAATTGCAATTCAGCAAACCATGAGTCGTGCGCGGCCAGCGCCACAAACACCTCGCCAATGCGGGGGTCGCGACTCAGCGCCCGCAAACTGTGTTCGAGTACGGTCACACCGTGCAGCGGCAAATATTGTTTGGGCACAGCGGTGGATTGCATTCTACTGCCGACACCAGCAGCCGGCACAACTGCGGCGATAGATGCTCGATGACTCATACTATTGTGGCTTGACCGGAACGATACGGAAAAACGTTTCGTGTTGCTTGATTAAACCGAGTTCATTGCGGGCGCGCTCTTCTAGGGCCACTTGTCCGGCGCGTAAATCAGCAATATCGGCGGCCAGCACTTGGTTACGCTGTTGCAAGCGTTGATTGGCGTCTACTTGTCGGGCGACGTCTTGCTGAACCCGCCAGTAATCGGGCAAGCTGTTTTTGCCAAACCATAAGCGATACTGCATAGCTAGCAGTACTATCAACAATGCGAGTTTTAATAATCGCATAGCCACCCTCACCAAATGGGTGCCAGTTGGCACCAGATATCTGTTAGTATACCGACCTATCCAGCCAGACCAAGTCAAATTTTACATGGACTATCTTTATATTTTTATGATCATGTTTAGTGGCGCCTTATTGCAAGGTATCACAGGCTTTGGCTCGGGTTTGTTTGCCGTGCCATTACTGAGTTTACTGCTACCACTGACGCTCATCACACCGTTGTTGTCGGTGGTTAATTTAGTCATGGCGTTGCACCTGTGTTGGCTGCTAAAAAGCTACCTCAGAATCCGTCCTTGGCTGCCTTTGGTCACCTTTGGTGTCATCGGTTCATTACTAGGAAATTACCTGTTACTGCACTACAACGTTGGTGGCCTGCAAATGGCTATGGCGATATTTGTCTTGATTGTCGCACTGCTGTTTTGGTTCGGGGTGCAAGTAAAAACCCAAGCCACCCCGCCACAACAGGCGTTTACCGGCTTGTTGGCGGGCATCAGTAATGGTGCCTTAACGCTAGGCGGGCCGCCGGTAGTCTTGTTTCTGACCAGTCAACGGCTCGATAGATTGGCTTTTCGCGCTACCTTAACCTGGTTTTTTCTGATCATTGCAACGGCAAACGTGACCTCGTTCACGCTGCAGCAGCGCTATGATAGCGGCATGATTGATGAGTTAGCGGTGTTATTGGCGGCGGTGATCAGTGGTGCCTGGCTTGGTCATCATATTAGCCCGAAATTGTCCGACCAATTATTTCGTAAGGTAAGTTTGCTATTGGTCATGGTGGCGGCACTGATGGCGCTACTGAAAGCGTTGCTTTAAGCCCAATTGAAACTGGTCGCCAATAACACTTCACGTAACGATAAGGTGCGCGGATCTATGCGGCCTTTGTGGTTCCACTGATGGCCGCACAGCGCTGGGGTCAATGATTGCGCGTCGGGCCGCACTAAACGCAGATGGTTGCTGGTCGGCTCTAAACACTGCCCCTGCCAATCAAACCAACCATGCATATTTAAGTGCACACGCTGTTGGGCGATATCCAGCCGATCAATCGAATCGAGTAACACCCGTTGTAAACGAGGTTGCAGGTCTAACACCGGTACTACTGCACCTAATTTAGCCTGTCGTTGTAACCACTGCTGTAATTTTTGCGGTTGGCTTGCGGAGTGAGTCAGTTGCCGTTTTTGCGCTGCTTGCCAGCTGGCATTTTGCACGTCTAGCTCAAGCGGAATGGGCTGTTGTAACATTGCACGCGCCGCTTGTTTCACGTAATAACTGGTGCTGGCAAGGCGCCGTTGCAACAGTGGCAGCGAAGCCACCTCAGCCCGCGCCAAGGTGGTTAATTCACGCTCATACAAGGCGGTACACAACTCAGGGAACGCCCCCGCTGGTACATCGCGGTGACCAAACGACTGAAAAATGTCGCCTTGCATGATGGTAATGGTGTTTACCGGTTACTGCTGTGCCGCTCGAACTTCTGCGCGACAGCGATAGGGTGCAGCAGTTTTCAGTGCCGCTTCAATACGCAGCAACTGATTGTACTTAGCAACCCGATCAGACCGGCACAATGAACCGGTCTTGATTTGGCCGGCTGCAGTACCGACCGCTAAGTCAGCAATGGTGGCATCTTCGGTTTCACCTGAGCGGTGCGAAATCACCGCGGTAAAACCAGCCTCTTGGGCCATACGAATAGCCGCTAAGGTTTCGCTTAAGCTACCAATCTGATTGAACTTGATCAGAATGGAGTTGCCGATACCTTGCTCGATACCACGCTTGAGGATTTTAGTGTTAGTAACAAATAAGTCGTCACCGACTAACTGCACCTGAGCACCTAAACGATCGGTCAAGACTTTCCAACCGGCCCAGTCGCTTTCATCTAAACCATCTTCAATTGAGATAATTGGATAGCGCGCACATAAGCCCGCTAAGTACTCAGCGAATTCCGCCGCGGTAAACGATTTACCTTCACCACTTAAATGGTACAAACCATCGCGATAAAACTCAGAAGCGGCACAATCTAGTGCCAAGGTAACATCGCCACCTAGGCTGTAGCCTGCGTTAGCAACTGCTTCGGCAATAACCGCTAGGGCTTCTTCATTCGAGGCTAGGTTCGGCTCAAAACCACCTTCATAACCCACCGCGGTGCTTAAGCCGCGTTGTTGCAGAACTTTTTTCAAGGCGTGGAAGATTTCGGCGCCCATACGCAGGCCTTCGCTAAAGTTCTTTGCACCAACTGGCTGATTCATAAACTCTTGAATATCAACGTTATTATCAGCATGTTCG
>CAYXGO010000200.1:0-3057 GCA_964464575.1 uncultured Pseudomonas sp.
TAGGCCGAGATATATTCAAAGCCCATGCCGTCGCCAATCATGTAGATAATTGATGGCGCAGTATTGGTTGATGGTTGTGGCGGACTTTGACAGGCGTTGAGCAAGCCGATGGCAAGGGCAACCGTGGTGAATCTAACCAGACCAGAATGAGCGCGCATAAATAACCTCAACAATGAATTTATGCGCGCTAGATTAGCATAATGCTGTGACATTTGGGTGACAAAATCGGATTACCCTGCAGCGTTAATCATCCAAAGAACAGCTGTGTTCTGTCACTTTCCACACCGCTGGCTCCCACCATCCTTGTTGCAGTCGCTGATAACGATTTTCGCTAATGTAATGAGCGCCCAAATGATATTTTTGGTTTGCCTCAATGACCACCGAAATCAGTTTTTCCTGGCGTAACATACGACCACGAAGCGCTCGGCTGCCATCAATTAATTCACTCACACCAATCACATGCTCGCCGACCGGTAAAACCACATTGGGGTTTAAGCTTTGGTAATTTTCACCGTTAATACTGGTAATTTGCGCCGGATAATAGTCGGTCAAATTGGGCGCCAGAAATACACTAATGCGACCACAACCTTGGCTAGAACTGAGGTTACCGACTTGAATATCGCGCCGTGGCAATTCGATATGTAAGCGCCACCCCGGGACTACGGTTGCTAACACCTGTCCGCTCAGTGTGATGGTTTCGCCGTCACGCTTAACTTTTGCCGTAAGCTCGCTTGCATGAGGCAGGCCGGCAAGGTATTGCAGAACTTCGCCGACGGAGTTTCCAGTGAGTGTGAATTGATTTATATGGGTGACTTGGTCGTTCACTTGCAGACCCATGGTTGCGGCTACAGAGCCTTCGCGGACGGATAACACTTCACCGCTCGGACGAATGATAGCGCCCCAATCAAAATAACTACGTGCCGCCTCTTGATAGGTTACTTGTTCCTGGTCACCGAGTTCCTTCGCCAATTCGGTAGCAGCTGCGCGGGCTAAATCAACCCCTTGCTGGGCGACCGCGGAAGAACTTATCAGCGCGATACTGAGCAACGGTAGCAGTTGGGCAAGTCGTGATAGTTGCTTCATTGTGTCCACTCCTGTTTGAGGCGATTTTGTTCGGTCCAGTAATGACGTTGTTGCCATAACGTAGCGATAGTTTGTTCGTCGTCACCGGCCAAATAAGCTTGTTGAATACGTTGGTCGAGAGCCTCAATGTGATAGCTTTCGGCCATTAACATGGGTGGTATGTGACCGCTGTCAGGTGTTACTGGCGGCTGCCATAGTAATTGCTCAGAGAAACCGAACCAGGCTATCGCTGCTGCTGTCGCTAACGGCACTAACGACCACCTCCACTTGCTTCGGCGGGGGGCTAGTGGCCAGCGCAACGGTGCTAGCTGAGCTGCTTCGAGAGCCGCTGCTTGCTGCAAACGCTGGGCCAGTTGTTGCTCGAGCGGAGAGTGCGGTGATTGGCTCATATTAGGCTCCATGTGCTGCTGCGAGTTGTAATTTTTTTAAGGCGCGATGGTAACGTTGACGAACCGTCGCAGCCGGCAGTTGATAAAGTTCGGCGATTTCTTCGTGGCTGTAATCTTCGACCAAATAGAGCCATATTAATTGCTGTTCAGCGTCACCAAGGCATTGCATTAATTGGTCAATATCATCACAACGACTCAACCAATCTGCTTGCTGATAGGCACTTTCATCAGCGTTATCAGTACCATCATCGGCGACCAACCAATGGCTTTGATGTTTGCGTAAATGGCCAAGGGCGGTATTCACTGTGAGTTGTTTCAACCAGCCGCCAAACGCTTTAACGTCACGCAGCTGATTGACTTTAGCGAATACCTGAAGAAATACATCTTGCGCTAAATCGCGCGCCAATTCGTGATTTCGACAGATGCCAAGCAAACTGGTGAGAACGGTCTGTTGAAAGGTTTCGACGATCTCGCGTTGCGCATCACGGCGGCCCTGTTGGGCCTGCCGAATGATGCTTTCTGCGATGGGCGTTCCGAATCCTTTAGTCACAGCATGGTTCCTGTTGCGGCGATATCTATCTGGTATAGCTTACAGATGGAACCCTTGGCCAATGTGTGACAGCGGTGATGCTAAAACTGTAGGTCGACGTATAGCGGATCATGATCGGAGGCTCGAAACGGACTAGCGTCGATCCAGCTAGCATTGATGCGGTGCATGTCGTATTGCAATGCGGTTGGCTCATCGGCATTGATCGACCAATGTCGTTGTGCAACTACTCGGTTGTGTAATGCTGTCGACACTAAAATGTGGTCAAGACTACCGGCTAAGCCATTAAACACATAGGAATAGCCCTGCGGTTCAAACACATCAATACGGTTGTGATAACCGTATTGTTGCAGTGTAGTGATCGGATCTTCCATTGCGTAGGCGTTAAAATCACCGAGCAAAATGGTGTTACTGACGGTATCAAGAGGGGCGGTTTGCATGAGTTCGGCTAATAATTTTGCCGACTCTACTCGCACTGGGTTCCAGCAGCCTTGACCGTCTCCTTGATCGGCATTGGCGCGGTTACCGTCGCGTGGGCACGAGCCTTTCGATTTAAAATGATTGACCGCTACGGCAAATAATTCGTTGTTGTGTAGGGCTTGAAATTGCTGCACCAATGGCGGGCGGCTGCGGGTACCAAAGGGCGCTTGCCGCGAGGTAATTACGTCGGCATGTGGTTTTACCCGGTCGGCACGGTAGAGCAAACCGTTGGTGATTGAATCGCTACCAAAGCGGCCATTATCGAGCGCCTGCCCGGCCTGGATGAAGTGCCAGTCTTGACCACTGTGTTGGCGCAGTGCAGCGGTCAATTGCACTATCGCGCTATGTTCGTCATAGCCATCGTTTTCAATTTCCATAACACCAATAATATCGGCATTTAACGCACTTAATGCTGCCACTATTTTAGCTTCTTGTCGGGCAAAATCAGCGCTGCTCTTAGCGCCACGGTCAGTCGGGAACTGCTTTTCGGCACCATTTCCATTGAAATAATTCAGCACGTTAAAGGCGGCGACCCGCAGCGTTTGTAATGCTGGCGCT
>CAYXGO010000201.1:0-3055 GCA_964464575.1 uncultured Pseudomonas sp.
ATTGACGTAGCGCAGTACTCGGAGGAGGAGTTTCGCGCTGCGGTTGAGGCAGCGGAAAATTGGGGCACCTATGTGACCGTTCATGCCTATACCTCGCGCGCTGTGCAAACGGCTATTAATGCGGGGGTGAAGGTGATTGAGCATGGCCAGCTGATCGATGATAAAACTGCCCAGCTGATGGCGAAAAAGGGCGTGTGGCTCAGTGTGCAGGCGTTTATTGATAACGAGTTTGCCAATCCGCAAAGCGGTGAAGCTCGGGTTAAGCAGCAACTAGTTCAAGCGGGCACTGACCGCGCCATTGCTATGGCGAAAAAGCACAAAATCAAACTAGCTTGGGGCACGGACATTCTATTTAACCCACGTGCTCCGAAGAATCAGGGCGCTATGTTGGCCACCATGAGCCGTTGGTTTAGCGCACCGGAAGTGTTGCGAATGGCTACCGGCACTAATGCGCAGTTATTGGCACTGTCAGGTCCGCGCAACCCCTACCCAGGCCAGCTCGGAGTGGTCAAGCAGGGGGCTTTAGCTGATTTATTGTTGGTTGACGGTAATCCGCTGGAAGATTTGAGCTTAATAGCTGATCCGCAGCGCAATTTTGTGGTGATCATGAAAGATGGCACGGTGTATAAAGACCAAAGCAACAAAGACCAGAGCCACTAGCCCTGGTCTTGCGCCAGCTTACTAGGTAAAGCTAAATAACGGTGGCAATAACACCACCACGATGAACGCCCACACCACATAAACCGGGATCATCGCCGTTTGCCATTGCTCCAGCATGTTAAAGCCCTGTTTACCGCGCAAGAAACGCCAATAATGCCAAGCATAGCCACTGAGGCTGAATAACAGAATGAGGTTTTCACCCAACGCCGCTACTCGGTTGGCGCTAAAGCCAAACTCTGAGAGCCGATCAGCAATGGCAACAAGCGCTAACAGATCAAGTAGCAAAGCCGCACTGACTAAGAGCCACTGCAAGCTATCAAATAGCCCAGGCGGTTGCTGCGGGTCGCGCGATGAGATGCCATATAGCAGTAGCCCCAACACCACCACCAGCAACACATCGAGGCCAATCAGCAGTTCACGGTCTAAGGAAAAACCCTGACCAGTAATCAGCATGGTCAGTAACAAGGTCACCAACACAATCACAAACATCGGGGTAAATACCCGGGTCAACACCGGCGCCATGCTCTCTAGCAGTGACTGCTTTGCTTCCACTAAATAGGCAGCTACGACCAATGTGCCCATAGCGCCACAGGGTAAGATCCACACCGCCACGAGATCGCCAATATCTAAACCAATAAAGCCAAATAGCCCAACGGTGATAGCGGTCAGCACCAGTCCACCCAAGGCAATCAGCACATAGTAAATGGCAAACTCACCCGAGAAGCGGATAAAGTCCATACGCCGGCTTTGACTCTGCCAAAAGTCGCCGCTGTAACACAGGCCAATCACAAACCACAGCACAATAGGTAGATGAATAGCGCTGAGCATTAAGGTGTCGGCATAGTCAATAAACGGATAGCTATTCACCGCTAGAGTAAGAATTAACGTGGCACCGCTTAGAATCAACCAGCCACGCAGACCAAGCTGGCGCTTGATGACAAAGTAGGCGCCAACAAAGGGTAGCCCAAACAACGCTAAGTTTTGTGGATAGAATAGGTCAGCGTAGTAATCATCGTATGGCACCCAGGCCATTAAATCGGGCAGTTTAATGGCCATGGCAGCGGCTATTGCCAGCACCAATACCACCAGCAACTCCCAGCGCCAGCCGTGGCCTTTTTCAGGCTGGCTGTAGACTAAATGCTGCCACAACCGGCGCGAATGCACTTCGGCGTATTCGCGCGCTACGCTATCGAGTTTACCGAGCCGCTTGCTGGCAATCAGAAAGGCTTCATCGGCGCTTAAACCGCCTTGCTGCAAGCGTTCCATTTCAGCGCAGAGGTGATCCTCAAGCTCATCGGCATCGGCCTCGGTTATAGCGCGATGTTGTTCCAGATACTGGCGCCATGCCGCTATTTGGGCATCGCTGTCAAAGGGGTTTTCAGGCGAAGTGACCATCGCTCAAGGCTCCTGCTTGTTGGTGGGTGTCGTTCCAAATACGGCTTAAGGTTTGGGTAATGAGTTGCCATTGCTGCTGTTGTTGACGCAAGTTGCGCTGACCAAGCTCAGTCAAGCCGTAGTATTTACGTTTGCGACCGCTGTCAGCCACGCGCCAGCGTGCTTCCAGTAAGCCTTGCTGCTCCAGTCGGTGCAACAGCGGGTAAAGCATGCCATCGGTCCAGTTAAGGGCGCCGCCAGAGAGTTGCTCAACGCGTTTAGCGATATCATAGCCATAGCTTTCGCCATCGGCCAAAATACCCAGCACCATTGGGGTAGACGAAGCGGCCATTAAATCTTTCGATAGGTTCATCGGTTATACCTAGAAGTACAAGGTATAAAGAGTCTATACCTAGAGATGCTAGGTATGCAAGTGGGTCAGTGTTGATTTATAGTAAATCCGCACTCCAATCGGAAGGCTCAACAACAAGGAAATAGCATGTTACGTCTTATTGGCAATGTCTTATGGTTTATTCTCGGCGGCATCATTATGGGCCTAGGCTGGTGGCTTGCGGGCTTGGTGGCGGCTGTTACCATTATCGGTATTCCGTGGGCTAAATCGTGTTTTGTGATGGGCGCATTCTGCTTTTTTCCGTTCGGTAAAGATGCCATTCGTCGCGATGAATTGTATGGTCGTGAGGATATCGGCACCGGTGGCTTGGGCCTGATTGGCAATATCATTTGGTTTATTTTCTTTGGCTGGTGGTTAGCGCTGGGTCATGTGATTTCGGCGGTGGTGAATTTCATCACCATTATCGGCATTCCATTTGGTATTCAGCACCTCAAATTGGCGGGCATTGCCCTGGCGCCAGTGGGCAAAACCGTGGTGAGCATAGAAGAAGCGCAGGCGGCGCGCATGGCTAATGCCACCGCCAGCGTGATGCGCAAGCGCGGCGGTTAAGCCGCGGCTAAACCAATCAAATAATCAGCGATAGCGCCCATACCGGTGCGCTCACCACCG
>CAYXGO010000202.1:0-3034 GCA_964464575.1 uncultured Pseudomonas sp.
GAAGCGCTGCCGGTGCAACCCAGTGAAGTGTTGGTGGATGGCAACAAGCTACCGAAATTGCAGGTGCCAGCGCGCGCTATTATAGGTGGTGATGGCTTGGAACTCTGTATTGGTGCGGCATCGATCTTAGCCAAAGTTGAGCGTGACCGGCAGCTACTGGCCTGGCACCAGAGCTACCCGCAGTATAATTTTGCTCAGCATAAAGGCTACCCAACCGCAGCACATTTAGCGGCGTTAGCAGAACACGGGGCATGCCCACTGCATCGCCGCAGTTTTGCCCCGGTAGCTAAGGTGTTAGCTAGCCAAGCTTAGCTGGCTAGGCCTTAGATGGTAACGCACAGTGAGCGAATGAGGCCTTGCAGTTGCGCTAAGGCGGGTTTTACTTCACTGACCTGGATGTATTCATCGGGCTGATGTGCTTGGGCAATGGAGCCGGGGCCCATAATGATGGTATTACACCCCAGCGCTTGTACGAATGGCGCTTCGGTGCAGTAATTGGCAGGCTCAGCGCTATTACCGGTGAGTTTTTCCGCTACCCGCACAATGTCGGCTTCGGGGTCGCATTGGTAACCCGGAATGGGTTCGTGCATATGAGCTAAACACACCGAATTCGGGTACATTGCGTTTACCTCGGCTAAACGTTCGTCAATCAACCCGTATAACTCAGTCATTGCCATACCGGGCAATGGCCGCAAATCAATATGCATCTCACAACAGGCGCAAATCCGGTTGGCCGCATCGCCGCCGTGGATATTACCGAAATTTAGGGTGGGATAGGGCACCGCAAAGTTGGCGTTGTGGTACGTCTTTTGAAAGTGCCGTTGTAATTCACGCAGGCGGGTGATCACCTCGTGCATCACTTCAATGGCATTGATCCCAGCAGCGGGGTTGGAACTATGGCCACTGCGACCGGTCACCCGAATGGCTTCGGTTAAATGACCTTTGTGGCTGCTGACTGGTGTCATCGATGTTGGCTCGCCGATCACCGCAAAATCTGGCTTCAAGCCAGCAAATGCGGCTAATTCACGCGCACCCGCCATGGTGGTTTCTTCATCGGCCGTGGCCAAAATATACAATGGCTTTTTTAACTGTTTCAGATCGATATCACGCAGCGCTTCCAGCACAAAGGCAAAAAAGCCTTTCATATCTGCGGCGCCTAAACCGTAGATTTTTCCGTCGCCTTCGTGCAGGGTAAACGGGTCGCGGCTCCAGCGCCCTTCATCCCAAGGCACCGTATCGGTATGACCGGCCAAGAGTAGGCCGCCAGAACTCCCGGCTGGTACATAGCTAGCGAGCAAATTGTATTTGTTGGATTGGGTAGTGAGCGGATGTACCGTAACCGTAAAGCCCAATTGCGCACACCAGTCAGCGAGCAAATCGATAACGGCTTTGTTACTGGTATCCCAATGTGGATCAAGCGCTGATACCGACGGAGCGGCAATCAGCTGACGATACAATGACAGAAACTGCGGTAGCTGTGACATCTGTGGTTCCTACAGGCCAACCCATAAAGGCCACAGCATACCGCATTTTATTAAAAGTGATAACTAGCGCGTAGGCGAACACCGTCACCATATTCACTATCTTGGTAGCCAATACCGACCGACATGTTTTGGTTGAGGAAATAGTTCACGCCTAATTGGTAGATATTATCGCTACCAGCATCGGTGTAATTCAGGTAGCCCACACCACCGTAAAATTCAAACTGGTCAATACGCTGGCGTAAGTTCGCTTCGGCACCCCAGTAATTGCTATCGAGTGGGCCAAAATCAACGCGGCCAACGCGTGCTTGTACATCGGCAATAAGGCCGCTGTTGAGCCAAAAATAGCGGCCTAGGTTCAGGCCAAACGAATCGCGACTGCCTGATGTAATGTTGCTATCAATATTTCGATAGTGGCCACTGACGAAATAGGGGCTGTTGAATTCAACGCCACCTTCAATAGTGAGCGCATCGCCACCATCGTAATCGGAAAAACCCACACTGGCGTAGTTATAAGCCGGTTGCGTGCGCGGCTTTTCCTGCGCGGCAGTGGTAGTAGCAAACGATAACAATAGCAGGCTAGAAACGAGTACAACGGGCTTCATAGATTGCATAATACACCTCTTGGTCGATTGCGAAGTCAACAGCATGGCAGAAGCGCCGGCATAAGTGTGGTGATTTACCCTAGTTTTACCCATTCTGGTTGTGTTTAGGCCGCTAAATTTATAGCATAGACACCTTTCTAGTCACACTTGCGGATAAGCCTATTATGAAGTCCATTCCTCACATTGATATGAGCCTGTACAACCAGGATTTCAACGTATTTGCCAAGCATGTTGGCGAAGGTTATGAAGCGAATGGCTTCGTAGCACTGACCAAGCACGGTGTTGAGCAGCAGCTCATTGACGATGCGCTAGATATTTGCCGTGAATTATTTGCTCTACCAGAGGTGGTGAAGCGCAAATATCATCTGCCAGGTGGTGGCGGTGCGCGCGGCTATACGCCGTTTGGAACCGAGAGTGCCAAAGATGCCAAGCATGTTGATCTAAAAGAGTTTTGGCATGTTGGCCGCGAAATTGAAGGCACGCCGCCGTATCCGCAATTAACGCCCAACGTGTGGCCAGCCGAAGTACCGCAGTTTAAAGACAAGATCATGAAGCTCTACACCGCGCTCGATGCTTTAGGTTTGCGTGTGCTTGAAGCATTGGCAGTGTATTTACAGCAGCCGCGTGATTATTTCAACGATAAGGTCAATTGGGGCAACTCAATTTTACGGCCGTTGCATTACCCGCCCATTGTTGACGAAGGAACACCGTCAGTGCGTGCCGGCGCCCACGAAGATATTAACGTATTGACCTTGTTAATTGGCTCGCGTGAGCCGGGCTTAGAAGTATTGGCTAAAGACGGCAGCTGGATACCAGTGACGATCATTGAAGGCGCGATTATCTGTAACGTGGGTGACATGTTGCAGCGCTTAACCAACGGTGTATTGCCATCAACGACGCACCGTGTGGTCAATCCACCGGCGCCGTTTAGCAGCAAGTCACGTTATT